>JANTFM010000235.1 GCA_024763475.1 Acidobacteriota bacterium
TGGGCGCGCATCAGCATTGGCGAGAAGCAAGCTGTGCTGATCCGCAAGGCCGGGGATGGGACGACATGGCAGCTGCGTTTGATCTGGAAGAACTCCGAGGGCTTCGAGATCGATACGAACTGGGACGAGCGGCACGAATACACCTACAAGGGCTATCCCGGCATCGTGGAACTCAAGATTGACCAGGAGCGCTCCTCGGATGACCGTCTCGTCGTGAACTACTTCAGGGAGCAGCAGGGCGCGCGCAAGTCGACCATGACGGAAAGCGGCGATCTCGTGGTCTACCGCTCGGGAACTCGCGGCAGACAACTGGTCTGGTTCCAGGAGAAGCTCGTCCAGGACGTCGCCGTCGGCGAAGCGCTCTATCCGGACGAGCAGCTGAGACGCTTCACGGACCGCCGCCTGTGGCTCTTCGAAAAGTCCGCCGAGCGAGCTCTGCAATGGGACGAGATCTACTGGTAGGCGGTAACGGGCGCAGGTCCGCGGCACGCCCTACCAAGGGAAGAAGACCGGTACGAGGACCATCACCAGCGCGAAGCAGGTGACGGTCAGGGGCGCGCCGAAGACCAGGAAATCCCGGAAGCGATAACGTCCCGTCGACATGACGAGCAGGCACGCGGGCTCGAGGGGGGTCATGAAGGCCAGCGATGCGCCGACGGCCACGGTGATGGCCAGCGGTCGTGGATCGATCGAGAGAAGATTCGCGACCGACAGGGCCACGGGGACGACGAGGACGGCCGCGGCCGCGTTCGACATGGATTGTGTCAGCAGAACGGTCATCCAGTAGAGGCCCGCCATCATCAGCAGCGGTGAGCCGTCGCCAGTCCCGGTGAGCGAGATCAGGCCGCCAGCAAGCCAATGTGCCGTGCCCGACTGCTCCATCGCGACGGAAACGCCGATCATCGAAGCGATGAGCAGGATCAGCTTGAGATTCAGGGCCCGATAGGCTTCCTCGATGGTCAGGCAGCGGAAGAGCACGACACCCAGTGCTCCCGTGAGGAACGCGAGGGGAATCGGCAACATACCGCCCGCACCGAGGATCACGGCGACGCCGAAGAGCGCCAGCGAGAGGAACTCCTTTCCCGACTCGTAGCGGGGAAGCACCTTGTCGTTGAGCAGCAGGTAAAGCGGATCCCCCGCCATCTGCCGCACACGATCGAGCTGCCCCAGGATCAGGAGATCATCGCCGAGGCGCAGGCGGATGTGGCCGATCTTCTCGATGACGGAACCACCGCGCCGCCAGACGGCGATCACGTTGAGGCCGTAGCGACCCCGCAGATCGACTTCCGCGAGCGTGCGGCTGATGAGGGGCGAGTTGTAGGAGATCGTCGCCTCCACGAGGGCGGGGGCCCCGGCAGGGGTCTCGAGCGCCTTGGAAGAACTCTTGCGAGTCAACCCCGCGGCGCGTGCGCCGCGATTGATCGCGCGGGCGTCTCCCTCGACCACGACGACATCGTCCGCCAGGAGGGGCGTATCCACGACATCCTCCGCCAGGCGGGCCGCCCCGCGGATCAAGCCGACCGGACTCAAGTGGAAGCGGGTGCCCAAGCGAAGTTCCCGCAGGGTCCGGCCGATAGCGACCGAGCCCTCATCGACCACCAGTTCTGTCGCGAAGAAACGCTTATCGTCGTCGTCGAGCAGCTGGTCTTCCTGGCCGGCCCGACCCGGAAGCCAGCGGCTGAAGATCACCAGATAGGCCATGCCGACAACAGCGAGGGGCAGCCCGATCGGCGTCAGCTCGAAAATCCCGAGGGAGGGCTCCCCGTGCTTGACGAGCAAGCCCGCGACCGCCACGTTAGTGGATGTCCCGGTGAGCGTACAGACCCCACCAAGGAGGGATGCGTAGGCCACCGGCATCAGCAATCGCGAGGTCCGAACCCGATAGGCCTGCGCGAGACTTTCCGCGACCGGGATGAACATCGCGGTCGCCGCGACGTTGTTGATGAACGCCGAGACCGCGAGCACCGCAGCGAAGAGGGCACAGGCCATTTTCTCGCTGCCGCCCCCCGAGAGGGCCTCGATGCGGCGGGCGATGCGCTCTCCGGCCCCATTGCGCACCAGGCTCGCGGAGAGCACCAGGATCGACGCGATCATGATCAACGCCGGGTTGCCAAACCCGAGGAACGCCTCGTTCACGTCGAGAACCCCGGAGAAAACCAGCGCGACAAGCGCGAGAAGACCCACGATCTCGACCGCAACAACCTCCATCCAGAACAGGACGAACGCCGCCGTGATCACGACAATCACGATGCCGATGTGCAGGGTCACCTACCTGCCTCGCTTCGCCACGAGAGCTTCCCGGTTGATCATCTCAAGATACTCTCACAGGTGTGGGTGTCGCGAAAAGCTCCCGCAGCAACACGAAACACTCGCGGTGGCTGCTTCGGGAGCTCGGCGTCTCGCAGGATGGTCTTTCCTGGACAGGCTGCTCGTCAGGACTCGGGAAGCAACTCCCCTTTCGGCACGACAACGATACCGTTCTCGGTCACCTTGAAGCGCTTACGATCCACCTCGAGATCGACCCCGATCTTCATTCCCGCGGGAATCTTCACGCCCTTGTCGATGATCGCCCGCCGCACCACGGCCCGGCGGCCCACATCCACACCGTCCATCAGGATGCTCTCCTCCACCCGGGCCCATGAGTTGACCCGGCACCCTGAGCCGAGGATCGAACGATTCACCTGTCCGCCGCTGACGACGCTCCCCCGTGCAACGAGCGAGTCGAGCGCCTGGCCGATACGCCCCTTCTCCCCGCCCGCGAACACGAACTTCGCGGGGGGGGCCTGAACCGCTGCCGAACGTATCGGCCAGTGGGAATCATAGAGGTTGAACCCGGGAGAGACGCTGCAAAGATCCAGGTTGGCCTCGTAGAAGGCATCGAGAGTCCCGATATCCATCCAATAGGGATCCTCCTCGCCGGAGACATCCGTGAAGGTGTGAGCCGCTATGCGGGCACCACCCTCGACCAGCCCGGGAAACACATCGTGCCCGAAGTCGTGATGCGTCGTCTCGAGCCTCGCGTCCCTCGAGATCGCATGGACAAGCACCTCGGTCTTGAAGAGATACACGCCCATGTTCGCCACGACCTTGGGACCCGCGGGATCGAGATCACCCGGTTTCTCCCGGAAGCCCTGCACCCAGCCATCGTCATCAGACGCGACAATGCCAAAACGGGAGGCGTCCTTCGCCGCGACGGGAAACACGGCCATCGTCGCGTCCGCATCCTGGTTCACGTGCTGTGTCAGCATCCGCCGATAGTCCATGCGATAGATGTGATCCCCGGAGAGAATCAACACGTGCTCCGGCCGCTCACGCTCGAGGGTGTAGATGTTCTGATAGACCGCGTCGGCTGTTCCCATGTACCAGCTCGAACCCACACGCAACTGGGGCGGCAGCATATCGATGTACTCGCCCAGTTCGGCCGACAGGAAGTTCCAGCCACCGATCACGTGCTGCATCAACGAGGAGGCCTTGTATTGTGTCAGCAGATGAATCCTCCTCAGCCCGGAGTTCACGCAGTTCGAGAGCGTGAAGTCGATGATGCGGAATCCTCCTCCGAAGGGAACCGCGGGCTTGGAACGATCGCGCGTCAAAGGGTGGAGCCGTTCCCCTTTTCCTCCCGCGAGAATGAAGGTTACAACGCCCCGGATCGTTCCTGGCGCCAGGTGCGCCGGCACAGACTCTCGCTGACTCATTCCGTCTCCTTCAGGCTTCGTCCACTGCGGGCTTTGCGGCAGACCGAAGCGCGGGGATCTTAGCACCTACGCGTTCACCGCGTGGCGCAGCCTTCTACCCGCACAACCCCGTTAACCCGGGGCACGCGCAACCCACGCGATCCTCCTGACCCCGGGGCACGCGCAAGAAGGCCGTATTCCGCGTTACAACTCCGGCGGACCGAGATGCTCTCGCTCTTCGAGCAGCCGCTTCACGACCGCCTTGAGCTCCGCCGTGTCGGGGCCTTTCGTCACGTAGGCGTCGGCCGCCCATGACGTGAAGTCATCCCGGTAGGAATCGAAGGCGGTGTTGAGAATGATCGGAATACGACGATCCTCGTCGAGAATCCGCGCCATGGCCTCGAGTCCATTCATCCCGGGCATTCGAATGTCGAGCACGACCAGGTCCGGCCTCCGCTCCTCGAAAGCCTTGATTCCCGCTTCGGCCGTACCCGCTTCGATGACCTCGTAGCCGCAGTCCTCCAGTTCCTTGCGATACAGGAGCCTCAAGTTGGTCTCATCATCAACGATCAGGATTGTAGCCATCGGCTGTGGTCCTTCCTTAGCTAGGTTCATTGCACCCGTCCTCAACGGATGCCACTGGAATCACGATTCGGAAGCGGGCGCCCTCTCCCGGCCGCGAGTCCACGCTCAACGACGCGCCACTTTGAACCATCAAGCGCCGCGATAAGGACAGTCCGAGGCCGGTGCCGCGGGCTTTGGTCGTGTAGAAGGGCTCGAACACCTTCTCCAACTGCTCCTCCTCGAGCCCCGGGCCATCGTCTTCCACCACCAGGTGCACTGCGTCCTTGAGCCTCCTCGCACGGACGGTCACCCGGCCCTTGTCTTCCACCGCATCGAACGCGTTCCGCACGAGGTTGTCCAGGACCTCGAGCAGAATCTCCCGGCTGCAGCGCATCTCCGGAATGCCTTCGTCCACCATGGTCTCGAGCAGAATGCCTTTCTCCTGCGCGATGGCGCGGTAGCGGGCGAGCGCGGCGCCCACGATATCCGCAGCACTGACGACTTCTCGCGTCGGGGAGCGCGCCAGGCGCACGTCCTGGCCGATCCGCTCGAGAATGGTCTCCATCCGGTCGGCTTCTTCGATCAGGATAGACAAGTCGCCGAGGCGCGGATCATCGCCCGGAAAATCCCGTTCGAGGCGACGCGCGAATCCGCCGACGATCGCGAGCGGGTTGCGGATCTGGTGCACGATCTCTGCCGCGAGCTCACCGAGCGCCGACATCTTCTCGGCGCGCAGCAACTGTCCCTGCAGGTATCGCTGACGCGCATGAGCATCTCGGAGATCGGCGAGGCGCTCCGCCAGTTCGTCATGGAGGCGAGCCCTGGTGATCGCCCCCGCGGCTCGAGACGCGAGCATCCCTGCGAGCGTGAGACGGTCCTGGTCGAGAAGCGGGTCACCCTCGTGACGGACCCCCACGAGAACACCGAGACGCCGCCCCTGGCTGACCAGGGGCGCGAGGAACGCGCGCGCCTGACCCAACATGGAGGCGAGTCGGGGTTCCGCCCGGTCCTCCTCGCTCCCGAGATCCACCAACAACGGAGCCGATGCTTTCATCGCACGAATCAGGACATGCGAATCCTGCGAGAGAGGGACCGAGAACTGGTGCAGTTTCCCGGAGCTCCCGCGCTGCCATCTCTCGCTCTCTGCCCGGGCCATCCGCTCCAGTTCTGCCGCCAGACCGTCCGTTCCCGGCGTGAACTCGCCGGTCTCACGCCGTCGGGCAAGACGGCCCCGCACGACACCCTCGCTCTCTTCGAATAGAAAGAGTGCCGCGTGGGTCAGCCCGAGACCTTCCGGATGGATGACCGCGGACAGAAGCACGCGCAACACCTGGTCCAGGCGCACGACCCAGGAGAGAACATCGGCGATCTCGTGCAGGAGAGTCATCTCCCCGAGCTTGCGAGCGAGGGCCTGGCCAACCAGACGCTCGCTCGTCAGGTCCGTCAAGATGGCAACCGCGGCCGCCAATGACTCGTCCGGCCCCGTCACCGCGGCGAGCGACAAATGCACGATGAATCGCTGGTCGCCCCTCACGAGCAGGACCTCTCCCCTCTCGAATCCCGCCTGCTCCGTGAGCAGTGCGGCCAAATCCTCGCCGCAGGCCGGCAGAGAGCCCGGCGGCAGGAGCTCGCTGACCGGAGTGCCGCGCAGGAGCTCGTCGGGACGATCCAGCAGGCGGGCCGCGGCAGGATTCGCGGAGACGACGCGCATCGCAGCATCGAGAAGAAGGACACCGGCCGGAACATGGCGCAAGCCCTCCGAGAGCACCCGTTCGCGGAATATCTGGTCGTAGAAAAGACGGTCGGCAGGCCCGGCCTCGATGATCGCCTCGAGCAGGTTGCCCTCCGGCGTCCTCATCTGCACGAGCATCTGCCGCGGCCCGAATCGTCCGGGGCGACGTTCCGGGATCCAACAGCGGAACGGCTCGCCGGTCGCGAGGACCTGCTCGCGCTGGCAGGGCACGCAGTCGCTTTCGCGACGAAAGATCTGTGGGTGGCAGGGGCCGCCGATCATGCGGGACCCCCTGCTGGCGACCAACGAGGGGGAAGCCCAGACGACGAGCCCCTCCGGGGACACGAGAGCGAGGTGCACGCCGCTGAGATCCAAGGTGTCGAGCACGGCGCTCGCCGACGATGGCGCTTCGCTTTGACTCCCATCCCTTTCGACCATCAGTGGCAGCTCCTCACGACGGTTCCGGGGTGATTATAG
>JANTFM010000236.1 GCA_024763475.1 Acidobacteriota bacterium
CAGCCCGTCAAGCGAGCCAGCACCGACGAAGAGTAGCTCGCGCGCGCCCACGGCAAGGACTCCCAGGTCCAGGTCTTCGTCCCCCTTCTAGAGGCCCGATCAAATCGCTATCAATAGCGCATGAAAGCTAAGCAAAACAAGGGTGTTAGCTCTTGACCGTACGGCTCTGTCGCCGAAAGCTTGGTTCAAGTGTCCGAACGCGCTCTCCGGGATGCCAGAGCGGCTGCGGCACGGGAGGGATCTCATGCGACGCACTACGAAGATTCGCGTTGTCTGCGCTGCGGCGCTGCTCGGTCTGTCTTCCCTCGGCGCCTTCGCGGAAGAGGGGTGGACCCGTTTCGACAATGTCCCGCTGGTCAAGGGATCGCTTGACGGGAGGACCCACATCTTCTCCGTGGCTAAGGAGCACGAGGACGGTTGCCGGGTTCTGATCAACGGGGCGTCCATTCTGGTTGTCGATCCCTCGGAGCTGAAGGTCTTCGGAGTGCCGCGGAAGGCGGTCCGGAAGGAACAGAAGGGCTGGTCCGTTGGAACGGCTCAGCTCACCCCGCGGCCGGGAGCTCACATGACGATGACGGCCCTGGCGGATGACCAGGTGGCCTACCATATTTGGTGGCCGGGGCATGAGATGCGCCTGGAGCTTGCTGCTCCGCCACCTCGACTCGGGTCGGAGCCGGCTGCTGCTGCTCCGCCACCTCGACCCGGGTTGGAGCCGGCCGCCGGTGACCAGCCGCTGGTTGAGCCCCCTCATCCAGCAGCAGCGCCGTCGAGCCCTTCATCCATGGAGCCCCTGGCTCTCGGACTGCGGTGGAAGACCGCGGCCCCGGTCGGAGAGGTCGCATCGCATGTCGTCCGAAAGGTCTCGCCTCCAGTCGTCACGAGAGTTCCCGTTCCAGCGAAACTGCTGTTGAGGTTTCAACCCCTGGGGAAGGCCTACCGGGTCGAGCTCCAGCCGGAATCGGCCGACATTCCCATTGTCGTTGAAATTCCCGTTCCACCACGGGCCTTCGCCGGAAGTAAGAGGATTGCCCTACTCAGGAGCGAGAAGGGCGGCTTCTCCGTGGTCACAGCTCTGGGAAGCGATCGCACTCGCCATGTCGTGACGGTGGGGATGGATCGATCGTCTACTTGGATTCCTACGCTTTGGCAGCCGGGATACCCCGGAGCTGACCTCTGGGGGACGATCAAGGTGCGTCCCGACTGTGAAGAGACGCCCCGGGAGCTCTCCTTCGACGTCACGCGAAGCGACGACGGGCAGTACGTCAACTTCCCGGTGGTGATGACAGGTCCGGGGAGCTATCGCCTCGAGACTCCGATCCCCCAGTCCGAATTCGGATCCTACGTGTTTCATTCGCTGAAGGGAGTCTCCGCGCACTTCCTCTTCGGGCAGCTGACTCCGGACCCGGTCCAGGAGATCGTCGAGCGGAAGAGCTACGTCCAGGATATGGTCCTCGTTCCGGTCAGCGGTCGGCTCGAGGGCCTGGTCGTGAGTCCTGCCGGAGAGCCGCTGGCTGGTGCAAGGATCAGTCTGCTCCAGGCGGGGGATACACTCTCGGTCACCACGGACTCCGGCGGGCGCTTCATCCTGGATCGAATCGTCGTTGAACCAGCGAGTGACGACCCCGCACGAATCTACACCGTGCGCTATCGGATCGAGCGGCAGGGGATGGGTTGCCGCCGAGTCGAGGGCGCTCTTGCGCTCAGAGCTGGTGTGACCACTCACGAGACCCTGGTTTTCGATTGCATGAATAGCGTCCGCGCAAAGGGCTTGGCAATGGACCGCGGGAGTTCAGCGCGGACCTTCGACACGGCAGGTCAGAGCGCCAAACAACATGGGGTGGGGCGAAGAGTGTTGCACCGCACAGACTCGTCAGGACAGCGGAGTTGCGCTCCACAACATGGAGAGGTGCGTGGCGCGGGCGAACAAGATCTGCCCCGCGTAGCGCGTGCAACATTCCTAGCTCCACGATGGAAGCGATTGGGAGAACGACGATGAATAGTCGACGCACGATCCTTGTCACACTGATCCTCGTCACGGCCGCAGCTCTCGTTGTGCCGTTCACCCTGGCCCAGCATCCGCCGAAACCTCCGGAGAAGGAACAGAAAATCGTCCGGCTTCGAGGCGACCAGGCGTGGTTGAACACGGGGCTCCGCTTGCGGCCCCAGGATCGCGTCACCATCAAGGTGACGGGAAAGGTCTGCTTCAGCAACGGAGAGAAGACCTCGTGTGTTGATGCCGGCGGCTGGAATGTGAACAGCTACGCGAGCAGCTGGGCGTATAACTTCAACTACTGCGACGATCCGCTGCGAAGCGTCAATCACGCGGCGGTCATCGCCAACGTGGGGCACCCTGATTTTCTCGTGGGGCGTCGCCTGGTCTTCTCAGGGAAGGACGGGGCTCTCTACGTGGGAATCAACGATTGCAGCTTCAAGGGGGAGTACCACAACACGGGCGAATTCAGCGTTCTGATTGTTGTCGAGCGCAACGTCGTCCCGAAGCGTTAGTGCAGGACTAGCCAGCCCGTCGAGGAACACCCCTCGCGCGAGGACACGAGCTTCCCGCGGCCAGGGCACCGGGCAAAACTCGTCGTATGGCCCCATTGCGACGTCGTTTCGCCCAGTGCACGGGCCTCGAAACCTCGGCCCCTCACATCGAAGGGAGTCTCTCGATGGACTGGCCCCCGTGAAGCTCCGCGTCGAGAGGCGGTCGATGCGCGCAGGGTCGCCCTCAGTTGGGTCTGAACACCCGAGTTGCACCTGGTCCGCACTCCGCAGTGTGTATAGCGTCGAGCACGGGCGAGGCCTCCTGAAGGGGCTGGCCAGTCTGCTTCTACGGGCCGTAGGTCTGAACACCCGGTTGGGCCTGGACCGCACTCCTTGCACCGTGGAGCGAAGAATGTTGCATGCTGCTGATTCAGCCGGCAGATCCTCTCGTGCAGCGCAGTTCAAATAAACACGAACAGTAGCGGAACGACATTTTCGGCGAGACGGGAGTGCAACATTCTTCGCTCCAGGGCGCACTCCTTGGGGTGTTCAGCGCCAAGCCACAGGCGAGGCCTCCTGGCGGGTCTGGCCAGCGTATCTCTGCCGCGTGACGCTGCAGGGTCACGAAGACACAGCTTAGATTCGCGCAAGAGTAGGTATCCAGGTCTCGCGCCCAGCTTCGGTGTTTCGGACGAAGGGCTCATGCATAGTCCGGGTTAGACAAGTGAGGGCAGGGTGAACTCGTAGGTCATGTAGAGGCCGACGCCGAGGAACACGACAGCCGTGATGCGCCGGGCCCAGGTCTCAACGACTGTCAGTCGTTTGAAGAAGACACCGATCGAACGGGAACCGACCGCGATCAGGATCGCGAAGACGACCACCGGTAACGCCGTTCCGATGCCGTAGAGGGAGGGCATCACGACCCAGGATCCCTGCTTCAGCGAGAGCGGGACCAAGGAGCCGAAGAAGAGTGCTGCCGAAACCGGGCAGAAGGAAAGGCCAAAGAGAATCCCGAGGAAGCCCGCGAAGAGGACGCCTCCGGACTCGCTCTGTTGCGCCTTGTTGGCGGCGTTGCCGAAACCCGGCAAGTTGAGCGGGATCCATCCCATCAGGAAGACGGCTGTCAGAATCAGGAGCGGCCCCATGACCTTGCTCATGTGGTATTGCAGAAACATCGATACGCCCGGGATGGACAGGAGGCCGCCGATGACGATCACCGCGAGAGTGACGTACGCGAGGGTGCGGCCCGCGGTGTAGGAGATCCCGGCCAGCAGCGCCTTGCCCGGTGCGTCCACGCGCCGGCCGAGGAAGGAAACGGCGGCGATGTTGGTGGCGAGCGGGCACGGGCTGATCGACGTGAGCACGCCGAGCCAGAGCGCTGAGCCCGCCGCCAGCAGGGATTCGGTCATCAACGGGCGCCCAGATAGCTGGTGATCTCGGTCACCAGGTACTTCCGCATGCGGATCTCGTCGTGCGCCAGGGGCCAGACTTCCTGCAGGATCTTAGGCTCATGAATCTCGCCGCTCGGGGAGACGCGGCCGATGACAACACCGCTTCCCGCGAGGGACAGTTCCTTGACGAAATGGCGATTCTCTTCCTTGTCGAAGTTGATGACCTTGAAGACGAGGTCCCCCGCCTTGAGCTGTTCCGCGAACTTCGCGTGGAGGACCGACTCGGCCGTGCGTTCGATCGAGCGGCAGGTCATGCAACGCCGCTCCCCATGGAAGTAGAACACGGTGGGGGTCAGATGGCCGGAGGGTACGGAGGGTTCGTCGGCCAGCGTGAGTCCCAGCAGTGCGCTTACGACGGTGACGGCGATCAGGACGGTGGGAACAAACAGATGACGCATCGTTTCTTTCTCCTCAGGCGAGTTTGCTGGCAAGCTCTTCAGGCGAAGGAATCTTGCCAGCGAAGACGATCTTTCCATCGACGACGAGCGCGGGAGTCGCCACGATACCGAACTCCGCTATCCGATCGATCTCGGTCACCTTCTCGAGGTCGATCTCGAGCTGTCGCTCGTCAGCAACCGCCAGCACCAGCTTGGCAAGCTTTTGGCACTTGGGGCACCCGGTGCCCAGCACTTGAACTTGTCGCATTCTAGTCTCCTTTCGAGTGGCGAGATGCGCATCGCCTAGGAAATGGCTCCGTAGATCATTCCGCTGATCGTGGCCATGATCACAACGAGTACGACGTAGCTCACCGTTTTCTTGGTCCCGAGCACGCTGCGAATGACGAGCATGTTTGGCAGGCTGAGGGCTGGCCCGGCGAGCAGCAGCGCGAGGGCGGGTCCGTTTCCCATGCCCGAGCCGATGAGGCCTTCGAGGATCGGGACTTCTGTCAGAGTCGCGAAATACATGAAAGCGCCGGCGACGGAGGCGAAGAGATTCGCTGCCAGCGAGTTTCCGCCCACGGCACTCGCAATCCACTCGCCGCGAATCAGCGCCTGGTGGCCGGGGCGGCCCAGGAGAAAGCCAGCCACGACGACGCCAATCAGGAGCAGCGGCATGATCTGCTTCGCGAAGATCCACGACTGATCGAGCCAGTCCCGGCCCTCTTCGTCGCGGTTGAGCCCGAGACAGAGCGCCAGACCGACCACGCCCACGCCGAAAGCGAGTTCGGGATGACCTGGTGCTATCAGGGCGGCGGCGAGGACGGCGACGGCTGTCGCGGAGACGCCGACGAGACGCTGCCGGAACCAGAGCACGAGAGCGAGCCCCAGGATGATTCCGAAGCCGGCGCTGATCAGCCACTTGTTGCTGTAGATCGCGAACCACAGGCCGCTCATCTCCTGCGGGCGTCCCCAGTTCGCGAAGACGAGGACTCCCACCATTGCGAAGAAGAACAGCGCCGTCTGCCAGAGCGGGCGTCCCTCGTCAGCTTCGAGCTCCGCGGAGAAGGTCGCCGCGCGTTCGGCCTCCTCGCGCCGAAAGAGCAGGTGCATGAGGATGCCGATGACCACGCTGAACAGGACGGCACCCACGGTGCGGGCGATCCCGAGTTCGATGCCCAGCACCCGCGCCGTGAGGATGATGGCCAGCGCGTTAATGGCCGGGCCGGAGTAGAGGAACGCCGTGGCGGGGCCCAGTCCGGCCCCCCGGCGGTGAATCCCCGCAAAGAGCGGCAGCACCGTGCAGGAGCAGACCGCGAGGATCGTGCCGGAGATGGCCGCAACGCCATAGGCGAGCGGTTTGGGCGCCCGCGGACCGAGGTACTTCATCACTGAGCCCTGGCTGACGAAGGCAGCGATCGCACCCGCAATGAAGAACGCCGGCACCAGGCAGAGCAGCACATGTTCCCGGGCGTACCAGCGCGTTAGCGCCACCGATTCGTGGAGGGCGGAATCGAAGCGCTCCGTTCCGATCGGCAGGAAGTAGATCCCGAGGAACGCCGCCAGCCCCCAGAGGAGCAGCTTGCCTTCGCCGTGAGCGAAAAAACGCCACACCGTTTTCAGGCCGTCTCGCATCGTCTCTAAGCTCCCTCTTGGGCCTGGGTCGACACCACTCTTGGGCCTGGGTCGACACCACGAACAGGATGCTCATTCGGCCAAATCCAGCTGGCGACGGCTCCGCACCAAGGTCACGATAGCCTTACTTGCTTAGTTGGCGTTTTGGCCAAGAAAGAAAGTAGCTCAGCAAGAGTTCGCTGTCAAGGAATTCGCTGCGCCAGGTGACGAAGGACCGACTGAGGGACGCTTCCCGCGACGTCCGGCCCGTGATCGACCCGGGATGCTCCCAATCCCCACGCCGACGAAGGCCCCATCGGCGTCGGTGCCAGTCACCGAACTCTACGGTCCCATCGGCGTCGGTGACCTGCCGGACTCTGGTGCCAGTCACCGAACCCTATGCTCCCACCAGCGCTGGTGCTTGGCCTGGGATTCGGTAGCTGGCACCGAACTCTGGGATGCTCCCAATGCCCACGCCGACGAAGGCCCCATCGGCGTCGGTGACCTGCCGAACTCTA
>JANTFM010000237.1 GCA_024763475.1 Acidobacteriota bacterium
CGGGGCTTCACGATCGGCGGCCTCCTCGGAGGGAAAATGCCGGCCTCCTATTGCGAGCAGGTCAACCCGAGAATCGCCGGGCGCCGGGGCTCGTTTGCGGCCGGCATCTACAACGGCGGCGGGTTTACCGAGACCGAAGAGAACGACAACAAGGTCTGGCAGGCACGATTGACCCTCAGGCCGATGCCCGAGCTGCTCCCAGGTCTCCAGGTCTCCGGCCTGCGGGCGCGAGGTGCGGGCAATACCCGTGCGGCTCCCGCCTGGCAGCTCGATGCCGCCATGCTCAGCTACGAGACCCGCTGGGTCGTGGCCACGGCGCAGAGGATCAAACGCGTTGGCAACCCGCAGGGCAGCGAGACCGATGATTCCGGGCGCGCCCTCGAGGGTGAGGGATGGTCGCTCTTCGTCGAAGCGAAGGTCGATCCGCGATGGAGCTTGATCGCCCGGCGGGACGCTTTCGATCCTTGCCTCGCGCAAGGCAGGGACTCGTGGCAGCGCTGGATTGCGGGACTCGCCTATCACCTGGGCAAGAACAACCACATCCTCGGCGACTGGGAGCGCAAGACCTACGCGGTGAGCGGCCGATCCGCCGAGAGTCGGCTACAGCTCACCCTTCAGCTGGGGTACTGATCAGGATCGCTCCTCCCGCGCCCGGAAAAGCTCGAGGAGAAGACCATGGACCAACGACCGGCGGAGATCTTCGAATCCACCGCCGTGCCGGATCGCCGATACCTTTCACGGCGCAAGCGAGCGCAGCGGCCGAGCCCGTACCGCCCGGGCGACGCTGAGGCCCGGCGGCACCGCGGTCGTTCTCAATTGATGGCCCAGGACACGGGAAGAACCTGCGCTTCTCGGCAAGCCCCGGGGGCCGCACCTCGAGCTGCGATTTTCTCCCGAAGAGGTCGCCACCTGGGTTGAGCCCGCGGGTCTTGAGCTGCGTGAAGTCATGGATGTCGGGCCCTATCGCTATGGAGCCCTCTTCGAAGCGGCAAGCGATTGCTCTGCCTGAGCGCGCCACCGCATGATCGACGTACACTTCGATGAAAGGCGGCGGCTGATGCGTTTGTTTTTAGGAGAGACGCTCGAGGTTGCCAATCGGCTGATTGGCGTGCAGCTCGTGCACGATTCTCCCGCGGGTCTGAGCTCGGGGAGGATCGTCGAGACGGAGGCCTATCTCGCAACAGACGATGAGGCATCACACTCCGCAGGAGGGCAAAGCGCACGCAACGGCTCGATGTTCCTCGCCGCGGGTCATGCGTACGTCTACCTGATCTACGGCCTCCATCGCTGCTTCAACGTGGTCACCAACCGCGAAGGGATCGGAGAGGCCGTGCTGATCCGCGCGCTCGAGCCGATCGAAGGCTTGCAACTGATGGCGAGCCGGCGTGGCCTGAGCGATATTCGGCAACTCTGCAACGGTCCGGCGAAACTGGTCCAGGCGATGGGCCTCAGCGCGATCCACGATGGAGCCGACCTGACACAAGGCACACTGATCCTCCGCGAGAGCCAAGACGAACTCTCATCAGGCACGATCGTACAAGGCCCGCGCATCGGCATCCGCAAAGCGCGCGAGCTGCCTTATCGCTTCGCTCTTGCCGACAGTCCCTGGCTATCCAGGCCCGCAGTGAGCGCGAAGGACCTGCCGCCCATCGACACAGCTCCGTGATCGGAGACAGACCTTGCACGTCGCGAGCGTTCCGCATCGCACCAGGCACCCGACAGGCAGGCCGCGCAACCGGTAGATTCGAACCGTAAGCAACACCATTCCTCGGAGGCAGATCTGCCTCCGAGGAATGGACGGACATCTGGAGAATTGTGCGTCGCTCTCGTCGGAACGAGCCTCAGTCCCCATCTCCCTCAGCATCCTGCTCCTTCATTTTCTTGGGCTTCTCCTTATTGTGAACCAGAACACCGTTGGCGAAGTAGTTGTGCTGCACATCGACTTCGATGTTGAACACCTGCCCGGCAACGGGAATTCCCGAGATGGAAGAGACAATCGTGCGAACGAACCCAGGCAGCTCCTTGGATTCCGGACGATTGAGGCGAAGAATCTCCGACCCGGGAACCAGATCTTCCGCCACGACCCAGTGGCCATTGACAAAGAATGGATGATTTGCCGTCACTTCGAGGTCGTCATTGACGCGAAGCAATGGCTGCTGATTCTCGTGGACGAAGGTCGCGGTGACCTCAGCCGGGACAATCGACTCACTCGCCTCGTCGTAGGAAAGCACGTGGTCGCCGATCTGCACGGATTCAATAGCTTGCTCGCTACCATCGGCCATAGAGATCTTGGTTCCTCCCGCGAAGCAACCCTGGCACACCGCATGATCCTCGCACCAGAATGACGAGCAGCAGGACCGATCCTGACAGTCGGCACGCCCATCACAGTCGTTGTCGATGCCATCGTGGCAGGTCGCACTGGAATCCTCGACGCCCGGCTCGACGACATCCGCATTGCACGCACTCGTACCATTTGCCTGACAGACCATGACTCCGGAACGCTGGCAGGGACCGAGTCCGATGGTGCATACCTCACCCACATGGAACTCTTCGTCGATCTGGCCATCGCAGTTGTTGTCGAGGCCATCACAGACCTCGGGCTCGCCTGGATTCATCAGCGATGCGTCAGGATCGTTTGGGCTGTCATTGCAATCGCCCATGGGAATCGACCAGCCGTCCTCGTCCTCGTCGCACCCTTCGACACCATCGTCGATGCCGCCGTTGCCATCGTTGTCGATGCCATCGCAGACTTCCAGAGCTTCCTCGCCAAGGCAGGCCGCCTTGCCGTCATACGAGCCGGAAGCCTCCGTGATCGACGCCTCGAAAAAGGGGTTCGACGGGCTGCAGTAACCGTCCGCATCCTCTTCGAGCGCATCCCAGAGGAACGCGAGAGTCTTCGCCACCAGGGGCTGGGTCAGAGAGTCATGGAAACCGTTGTATGAGCCCGCATGTACGCTGGTATCACCTTCTCCGCGATTCCATGCGACGTAGTCAAATGGGCTGTTCGCGGCGCAGTTCTCGTCTGCCCATTGCGGCCACGCGCTGGGGTTGGACGCGACATCCGGAGGCAGCGGGCAGTGCAAGGCGGACTCGGAGGGAACAAAGACGAAGGGGAATCGCTGCATGATGTCCATGCGCGACACCTGCTTGGGAAGATTTGCGAGGCCCATGCCTTCGAGGGTCCTGCCGCTGAGATCTCCGGCCACGAGATCATCGTCCGTCAGATGCGCATAGACGTTTGAGTGCCGGTCGCATGCGCCGAAGATTGTGTGTCCGTCGTCCTGGAAGATCAGACTTCCCAACTCCTGCTGGTTCTGGAAGACGTACCAGGTATCCGGGCAATGGTAGGGCCAATCCCGCATGTTGCTGCAACCCTGGGGCAACCATCCCCCGTTGCTCAGCCCCACAGTGATCACCGTTGAGGGATAGCCGTTACCGGATGGGCCGCGGAGATTGACACCCTTGCCGTACCCGTCCGCCGCACTGTCGTAGAACTCGTCGTGCGTCGCCGCAACTTCGCCCACGCAGGTCCACTCGTAGCTTTTTCCGCCCGCGGGATCGCCGTCGCAGTCATGGTCGAGATCGTCGTCGAGGACTTCCTCGTAGTAGGGGCTGCGCATGGGATCGGTATCGTCACAGTCGGGATTGGCGCAGTCTTTTCCGACGAAGGCGCCATCCTCGTCTGCATCCGTGGCGCAGTCTGTCTCGGGACACGTCTCGTCGATGTTTCCGTCGCAGTTGTTGTCCTTCTTGTCGCCGCAGGTCTCGTCCAACAGCGGTGAGACGCTGGCATCGTCATCGTCACAGTCAAGCACGTCGCAGTTTTGACCGCTCCCGACACCGTCGCCGTCGAGATCCGCACAGCCAGCCTTCAGATCGCTATTCCAGGTCATGGCCCAGTTCGTGCACCCATCGACGGCCTCGTAGAATCCGCTGAGACACTCGTTGCCACGAACATCCGTGGTGCCGTCCTTGAAGGTCATCCCTCCTCCACAGGACTCCATGACGACACTGCGGCACTTGTTGCTGAGCCGGGTATTCAACATATTGATGGCCGAACGGGCGTTGACAGCTTTGTAGGGCTCGCCGAGATCGTAGTTCCGGCCGACATCCTGCACGATCGTCTGCAACGAGAGCGGAATGTTGGCTCCGGTCTGCGGCCCATTGATCGCGAGCAGTACGGAGACCGGTGGCGTTGAGCTTCCGTCGCCGAGATTCGGAGAGAGACATTCCCTGGCCGAATCGTTATCGGCATAGTCACAGTTGTAGCGGCCATCTTCCCAGGACGCCAGCAGGATACGACCCGCCAGGGCTCCCATGCTCACGCCCGCGACGGCGATCTCTCGACCCGGATTCTGCTGGTTCCATTCGTTGTACTTGTAGGCGTAGTCGATTGCCGTCGCATCCTCGCGAGCGACCTCGGCCACGTCCTCTCCACCGCTCGACAGCTCGACCATCCAGACGTCCCAGCCGAGTTCCCGAAGCTCTGTCATCATTGGGCCGACAAGGCGCTCATGGTAGGCGATGCTGTTCTTGTTGACAGGATCGAAACCCTCGAAGAAGACGATCGGCTTGTCGTACTCGCCACTCTGGTAGAGCTCCAGGTAGACAGGTTTGCTCTTACCGGGAACAGCCACTTCGGTAGCGTGAGTCCGCTTGACCGGCCACTGTTTGTATCCTGCGGGGTGTTCTGCCGAGTAGGCGTAGTTGTTCGTGCTGGGCGTCTCGCCGGGGCTCCGGAAGCGGAGGCAGCGAGCCTTGCAGACCGTGTCGGAATCATCGCTGGAACGAGCCTTCAACCACCATTTGCCCGCCTGGGCGTAGATCTCGCAGTCGCCGGGCTCGATCCTGTCATCAACATCCTCGAGACGAATCGAATGCAGGAAACACGCGTGGTCTGCGGTCGGCATCATGCTGATGATCGCGCGATTCGTGTAGTGTGATCCGCCATTGTGTGCCTCGGCGGTCCACACAGCCGGATAGCCGCTGTGGTTGCAGGACGCGTAGCTTCCCGAGTCGAGCACCTTCTCGGTTTCCTCGATGGCCGGAATATCATTGTTCGGATCGAAGGGAGCCGGGCAGCTGCTAGCAGGCATCGGGCGGGATACGGAAACGCTGCTGAGGTTGACGAATCGGTAGCCGCACCATGCGTCGGAATCGTCCTTCGAAGACCAGGCCCGGATGTGCCAGCGGTTCTGCGATGTGTTGTAGTAGGTATCGCAGAGAGCTTTCTCGCCGTAGGCATCGATGTCCTCCATTCTTACGAAGGTCATGAGCGGCCACCAGCTGCTGTCCTTGCCGGTATTGATATCGGTGGGCGGATCGTCTCCGTCACCTTGATACACACTGTGGTACTCGGTCTCAACAGGAGCGGTCAACCGCATTCCCAGGGCATCGCAGAACGCCATGTTGTCATCGTTGCTGGCACGACCGCTGACCTGGGACTCGACGACCCAATAGGGATCGTCCGCAGCCTCGTTGTTCGGATGCAACGAACGGATGCGGCAGGTTGAGCGCTCGCCACCCGTATCGAGCTCGGTCAAGTTCACACGCGTGAGACCGGCCACGGTCTGCCCGTCATCGATGAGGACGCTCCGCTGCGTCGTCCCCTCGCGAAGCATGATGCCGGAGTACACGGAAGCCGGGCTGGTCGGCTGTGTGATCTGAGTTCCCGGCGGAATCTCGACGCCACAGTACTCCACAGCATCCGGGCAGCAGGTCGCCGTGAAACCGCAACCTGAAGCGCAACTGCAACCATCCTCGTAGGATACAGCCGGAACCAACCGTTCCTCATCTGTCCCAGGATTCTGGTAGTGTGTCGTACGGTGCCGCTGACCGCACATACTCAGCGGCGAGCTATACCCCGCCGGTTGATAAGGTTGGCAACTTCCCGGCACCTTCTCGGTAGGCAGTTCCCCATCCTGCGCAAGCAGGCCGGGCACCAGGGCCAGTGCAAGCAGAACGGCACTCGACCGGGTGATCAACAGACGCATTGTTCGCTTTCCTCTCATTGTGCTTTCCTTCCTCCGTCCATTCGGGATAACTCCCTGCTCGTAGTGCAGGAGGTCGATTGGGTGAGTGGGTGGTCACCCAAAGACGGGGAATTTCACAAGAAAGAACGACGAATTCCAGGGTGTGCTGCAAAGAAGAAGAGAACGACGAGCGTGGCGAAGGTGCCCGGGTCGAGCAGCTGCAACGGCATTGCTGCCCGCTGAGTCGTTCACCAAGTCAGACTCGGCGACCAGCTCGCAGAACGTCGATGAAATCTCTCCAAGTCGTCGTCTCGCGCCCTGTCGCTCTCGTCGTCTCGCCTATCATCTTTCTCGTCGTCTCGCGCATCAAGAGAAGAGCGAAGACGTATGTACTGTGTGATTCACCTCCAAGGAGGC
>JANTFM010000238.1 GCA_024763475.1 Acidobacteriota bacterium
TGAACTGTTCATCACAATGGAACCTCGTTCCAGGTGGCAGGGAGGGCGTACCCTCCCTGAAGGGAAAAACTCCCCTGCAAAGGGGGTTTTCTACTGCGCCAAGCGCCCGGTGTCAACGCAAGCTACTTCCCTCGGCAGCGCAGGATCTCGTCGGCAACCCGCCTAAAGCGCGTAAGAAGCTCCTCTTGGGGTCCCGGAGTTGTCTTGATTGCATCGCAATCTTCCTCTCGCGCGTTGAAAGCGCCCGGCGCGCAGCACTCGATCGTCACCGGCGCGCCGGGACGGGCCAGGATCGCCTGGACTCGGACCCGCAGATCGTCCATCGAAGACCTGAGGGCCTCCTGCCATTCCGGACCGTCGAAAACGAGGACGATCCCTCCCTGGCGCAGCGTCACATCCACGAGAAAGCGACGAAGCGCGGGACCCAGGGCCTCTGCGACACGAGCCCGGCGCGCGGCATGATACAAGGAAGGCGGACCTCCTTTGGGGGGTGCGAGCAGTTGAATCGGGGTCATACCGCCTGTGCGGCGCTTCCTGGGGCCCGGGTTGAGACTGGCTGCCATCCCGCTCTCCTCTCCTATCCTTGTACAGAGGATAGCTCAGCTGCGGGCAATAGGCGGGAGAGGTACGCTAGAATCAACGCGTGACAACAGATGAGGAGAACGATAGTGAGCGCGAAAACGGTCTGCCGCTACCGAAGCAGCGTGGGTGGCACAAAGCACTGCCAAGACGAGCTCTACTCGGACGGTTATTGCCGATTCCATTTCGAATGTGTCCAGCGAGGTGAACTCCTGCCAAACGGCCAGATCAACGAGTCCCTCTCGGATCAGAATCGCCGCCGCACGATCAACAACCACGGCCAGCGACCCGATGACCGCGTCTACCGCGAGCCTTGACGGGCGTTGCGTTGGTGTAGCAGATAGGTGCGCACTGCACGCTGGTGCTCCCTCAGGGTCTTGCTGAAGACATGCCCTCCATCCCCCCGTGCCACGAAGAACAGCTCGCCGTTTCTCTCCGCTTCGAGCACGGCCTTCAAGGCATCGAAGCCGGGGGAAGCGATTGGCCCCGGAGGTAAACCACGCCGCGTATAGGTGTTGTAGGGATGATCCCAAGCGAGGTCCCGACGCCTGATGTTGCCATCCCAGCGACCCTCGAGCTTGAGGGCGTAGATCACCGTCGGGTCGCATTGCAGCCTCATGCCCCGATCCAGGCGCTCAAGGAAGACTCCGGCGATCCGGGGACGCTCCTCAGCCAATCCCGTCTCCTTCTCCACCAGCGAGGCGAGGGTCACGATCTCGCGCGGACTGAGGCCGGAGTCCGCGATCTCGTCCGCCATTTTCTCCGCGAAGTCCCGACGCCACGCGGCCACGAGGGCTTCCGCGATCTCTTCGCTCGGGTACTGACGCGGCAGCCGGTAGGTCTCCGGGTACAGATATCCCTCGAGATCCGTGGCCTCAGGGTCGACGTCAGCGACGAGATCCGGGTTTCGAAATGCCGAGAGCAGCGCATCGAGAGGAGCGAGCCCTTTCCCGGAAAGCAACTCGGCGGTTTCCTCGAGATCAAGGCCTTCCCGGATGGTCACCGGCCAAGACAGCTCCTGGCCCGTCTCGAGCAAGCGCATCACCTCGGCCGGTGAGAGCGGCCGCTCGAAACGGTACTCTCCGGCCTGCAACCTGGCCTGGGCCCCGCTGAACTGAAGGACTCTGCTGAAGAGCCACGCCGGTCGTACGACGCCGGCACCCTCCAGAGCGTCCGCAACCTGCTTCGCCGACTCGCCCTCGTTGACGATGAACTCGACCGGCGCCGACTCGGACTCTCCCTGCGGGCTCACGAGAAAGATGCGCAGCCCCAGGGCCACTGAGCCCGCTCCGGCGAGAACGACCAGAAGCACCAGGGTCGACGCTCCGAGCAGAATCCAGCGCTTCACACCGGGTCCTCGAAACAGGCCCCCTGCCCCAACAATCGGCGGTCGAGAAAGCCCTGCAGGATAATCGTCGCCGCGAGCTTGTCGATGACCTGCTTGCGGCGCTTGCGCGAGATGTCGGCCTCGAGCAGGACCCTCTCTGCGGCCACCGTGCTCATTCGCTCGTCCCACCGATGCACTGTCAGCGAGAGTTCACTTTCCAACCTCGCCGCGACCACACCGCTTTCCTCGGCCATCGCGCCCGGGCTCCCATCGAGATTCAACGGGAGGCCGACGACCGCTTCCTCGATGCCTCGATCCTCCACCAGCTCGCGCAACGCAGCCATATCCTTGCGCATTCCCCGCCGCTTGAGCGTGCTGTGCGGAAGGGCCACCGTCGCCCCGTCGTCGCTGATCGCCAGCCCGAGAGTCTTCGTGCCGACATCGATGCCGAGTATCTGTGCCATGGACGCATTCTCCCGGTGTGGCTCGTGGGTTGCAAGGTGGATCTTGGTGTCCTGCGTTGGAGCTTCCTGAGGACCCGCGCAGGAACTGGGAAGCTCGTCTTGCGCGGGCGCTTGTCAGATTTGTCGGCCTTGAAGCTCCTGAATCGCTTGGGCCTCCTCCGCCTCCTGCCTAGAAGGTCTCGCCGATCGAGAAGTGAATCCTTCCCGGCGACTCTCCCTCTCTGCGGTCGAGTTTGAAGCCGTACTCGAAGCGAAGCGCACCAACCGGCGTGTTGTAGCGCAGGCCCACACCCGCGCTACGTCTCAAGCCTCCCAGGTCGAAGTCACTGGTCTTGAGCCAGACGTTTCCGGCATCACTGAATAGAACCAGCCAGCCATTCTCCCAGAGGCGAAAGCGGGCCTCCAGGTTGAAGATCAGGCGAGCCTCGCCCCCGAGCGCCTCCCCGCCGATTCCATCCAGCGGGCCGATCTTGTCCCGATTGAAACCGCGGATCGAGTTCGACCCTCCGGCGTAGTAGCGCTCGGAGAGCGGTACGCTGACACTGTCGCCAAAGGGCCAGGCGAAGCCGAGCCGCAGCGAAGAAGCCAACACGAAGTGTTCCCCGCGCGGTTTGTAGAGCGCGTACTGTCCGTTCCAACTGAGGAAGGATTCCTCGGAGGCCAGCCACGGCGACCAGACCCCGAGGTCGGTACGAAACACGGATCCCCGCTTCGGCAGAAAGAAGTCATCCCGGCGGTCGGTGGCCCAGAATGCGGTCAGGGAACCGAGTCGAACCTCCTCGATCCGCCCCCCCTGGTCCAGCAGAGCAAGGCGCAGCGCTTCGGGGTCGAGGGTGACATTTGAGAAGCTGTGAGCCACGAGTTCGTAGCGAAATTGCCAGCGGCGGCGATCCCTTAGCGGAAGCCCCACCTCGAGCGCAACTCCCGCACTCGTAAAGCTGTACCCCTCTCGGTCTTCCTCTTCCAGGCTCGCCGTGACGAAGCCGCGCAGCTTGCCATGGCGGTTATTGTTGTCCTCGAGAGTTGCACGGACGCCTCGATGCAGGCTCGAGCCGAAGAGCTGAATCGTGCCGACACGCCCCATGCCCCAGAGGTTGTCGCTGCTCAGGGCGACGCTGGCGCGCAGCTTCACTTCCGTGTCGTATCCTACGGAGGTCTGCAGGGAGAAGGGATCGATCTCCTTCACGCGGATCTTCACGAGCCTGCTGCTTTCGCTGCGCCCCGCTTGGTGCTGCACCTCGACATCGGAGAAAAGGCCCAACCGGAAGAGCGCGTGTTCGGTTGAGGAGATGTCCGCCGCGCGCAGTGGGTGCCCTGCCTCGAGAGCGACACGACGCTGCACAAGGCGCTCCTTGGTTCGGGCCAGGCCCAGGATCTCCACGCCCTCCACGACCGCCTGCCGTCCCGCTCGAACATGGAACGCGACATCGACGACACCATGATCGACAGCCGAATCCGAGTGGACCACGGCCTCGAAGTACCCGGCTTCGTCAAGTGCGCCTCTCAGGGATTGCTCCGCCTGGAGCAAGGCGAGAGGAAGGAACTCCTCTCCCGCATGAAAACCAATTCGATCCACGGCAGAGCCGAGCTCGGCAGGCCAGTCCCCGACAACCTGGACCTTGCCGAGTTTCGCCTTGTCGCGTTCCACGATGTGGAACACGAGATCGACCGACTCGCCATCCGCATGAAACAGCGTCTCTGCGTTCACCGTGGTCTCGAGGAAGCCACGGGAATAGTAGAGAGTGCGTACGGCATCGAGATCCTCTTGCAAGAGTCGTGGTCGAAAGACACGGGTTCTCCTACCCAGACCAAGACGGGATCCCGGCCGTAGCAGGATCTGCGAGAGAAGTTCATCCTGGTCGACCAGATCCGCCCCCTCAATCCTTACCGCGTCGACCACGACCCGCTCTCCCGGATCCATTCGAAGCGACAGGCGCCGACTCCCGTCCTCCGCCGCTCCAAGCTCCACAATCGCTGCGGCATATCCTTCGTCCTCGAGCTGATCGAGCAGAACCCGCTCCGCCTCGCGCAGGTTCGCCGGACGGAACTGCGTGATCGTCCACAGTTGCGACAGAACCGATCGCGCGCTCTTCTGAAAGCGCTCCGGCGCGTTCACGTCGAATTCCCAGCGACTCCCGGGCGTCACGCGAAGCACGATCCTGGCCCGGTCGGCCGCGCCTTTCCAGGACTCACGACGCGCTTCGACTTGAGCCTCGAGGTAGCCTTCCCGCACGAGTAGACCGCGAAGACGCTCACGCGTCGCAAGGACGACAGCGCGCGTCAGACGCTGCCGCCGTGACAAATCCAGGCTCCGCAGGCTCGGAACACGGAAACCCTCAGGAGTTCCCGTCACGGCCAGATCCTCGAGTCTCGGCGTGCTGGAATCGCTTCCCGAGCCGATGACGCCGAAACTACCGAAACGATGACGATAACGGAGATCGGCGCCCACGCCGGCCGACTCCTCCCGACTCGCACTCAGGCGCCAATTGCGCGGGAGTTTTCGTTCGAGTCGATAGTAGTCCCGGCCCTTCGATGAGAGATCGAGGGAATAGAGAACCGTTGTGTTGTCATCGATACGCTTGCCGACCGTGATGCGAGCACTGGGATCCGCCTCGCTGGAAACGGTAGAGGGAGCGATCTGGAATCGATTGATTCCCAGAACGCGCCGTGCGGGTCCCGCAAGGAGCATCTCACCGAGCTTCGTACCGAAATAGGCGGCGCCAAGGTCGGTGGTCGAGGAGGTCGCGTCGTCCACCGTCTTGTAGTCGTCCTGGAGCTGGCCCGTCAGCAGGAGCATCAGGATCGCGTTCTCTGGCAGGGAGGGCGCGGAGGAGAGGCGATAGTCCAGCTCGGTGCTCGACGCGTCGAGTTCGAGTCTGAGCTGATAGTCGTCCAGTTCGGTAACCGCCTTGAGCCGGACCCGGGGAGACAGGGCCCGCGGATCATCCAGGGTCAGCTGGCCGGAGATCAACTCATAGTCCACATCACGGAAGGTGAAACGCCCCCCTTCGTGCAAGCGCACCTGTCCCGCCATCAGGGGCCGTGCAGCGGAACCACTCAAATGCAGACGGAGGTCGCTTTCCATCAATACCATGTCGTTGCGAATCGACACGCCGTCCTCTGCGCGTACAGCAAGGTCGAGGTTGACCCGATTGAGGAAGGAGGATGCATCGATTTCGGGCGCCAGCAATCTGACCCGCTCGGTGAAAGGCCGGTCGAACTCCAGCGGGCGAGAGTAAGTCGCTGCAATCACGTCGATATCGCCGGAGATCTCGGGGTTGAGCAACTGTCCTCCGACCACGAGTTCGGCATCATATCGGCCCCAGATGCCCCGGGGGACACTCAGCGCCACATCCACGGCGTCGAGCTTCAGGTCGATCCGCCCCGGTTGCCAGGCGTCGAGGTCAATCTGCCCGCCAATGGAGATCTCGCCGCCGCCAAGCATGCTATGTGCCCGCGTGATGACCATCTTCTGGCCGTTGAGCTCGAGGGACGCGTTGATGTCCTCGAACGAGGTGCCGAGCGCCAGGTGCCTCACGCGACCGCCTCGGATCTCGAGCGTCCCGTGGAATTGTGGCTCTGCGAGCGAACCCTGGACGTGAATGGCTCCCTCGACCGTCCCGCTCGCCACGAGATCCGTATCGAGGGCCTCGAGCACCCCGAGTCCACCGCTCCCGGCCAGCTGCAGCTCGAGCCGTCCGCGATCCTCGCCAAGGGTTCCGGCCCAACCGTGAAGCGTGGCACGCCCCGCAGGCTCTGCAAGCAGCACCATCGGCTGCAGGGGGGAGACCCCGAAGCGGCCTCCCGGAGCCAGAAAGAGCGGAACAGGCTGCTCGAGCCGCGACGACACATCCGGCCCGTCAATGTCCAGCGCCCGGACAATGCCCTCACCCTGCCAGCTCGCTGGATCGAGGAGAGCTCCGTAGAGCCGCATCTCGCCACTTGACCAGGCGGAGAGGAGGAGGTCCAGGGGCTTCCCGGTCGACTCTT
>JANTFM010000239.1 GCA_024763475.1 Acidobacteriota bacterium
GTTCGGGCCGCCCCGCACTGCCCACGAGGGGTTGCACTCCGCGCGAGCCGCCGTGTTCTCCGGTCACGAGGGAGCGGGCGGTGTTGTACCCCATGCGGGGCCCGGCGATGGGGCATCCGATGCGGTCTCCCGATCGGGTTTACCGATCGCATGACACTCTCTCCCGAAGAGTTTGGAAGGAGAGAGCAGCTCTCGCTCGGCGAGAGGCCACCATCCCACCCGTGTTGACGAGCCCGAGGGCACCCAGTAGTCTCGATAATCAACAGACTTAGGAACTGGACGGAGGAACAGAATCGAGGTCGCTTCATGAAGTCGAGACGCTTGGTCTTTCTGGCTGCTGGGTTGTCCCTGCTTGCGTTGGCTTGTGTTTCACCGGCTCCAAGGCGGGCTGCCCAAGCCTCAATGTCGCTCAACCCAACCTTGTTTCGCGGGAGCTTCATTGAAGAGGGCGACCTGCTGAGCTTGATCGTGGGAACTCGCGTCGCAAAACATCGAGCTAAGGGCGCTTTGATGCCCCTCGAGATCGCCCTCGCCGTGAAGGGCCTGGGGGGACTGACACTCACAAGAGAGTCGTTCACGCTGGTCGATGAGCAGGGGGTGCGTTACCCGGTCGTGGGACCCGATGAACTACGCCGCGCACGCGGATACGGAGATCCAGACCGGCGCTTAGGCGATATTCTCGACCCTGCCAGGACCCGCTTCTCGCCGTACAGCCGGATTCGCAGCAACTTCTCTCCCGGCTTCAGAGACTCGCTCGACCTGCCTCGCCTCTATCTCCCCAGGGCGAACTGGATCCACGATGTCCTCTATTTTCCGCGGCCGGAAGGCGGCGTGCGCGGTAAGAGCTTCGAGTTACACCTGGTAACGCCGGAGCTGAACGATCCGATCCTGATCAAGTTCAAGGTCGACTGAGCCCCTGGCGGCGTTGGACCGCCTCCGCAGACTCCCGCTATCCCGTCGTCGGCCCGTCTTGCCAGGACTGCCGCCAGTTTCGCGAGACACGCAACGGAGGTCCGTGTCGGGTCACAGGCCAGAAAACGCATGAACTGGGTAAGGACGCCGCAGCTTCTCCACCAAACTCGCTCTCGATCGAGAGTTTCGGTATCATCGCCTCGTGATTTAACTCCTCCCATCTGGCACGATCCGTGCCCCTGGAGCTCCGGCATGAGTCTTCCCTCACGCAGCTTTCGCATTCTTTCCCGCAGCTTTTTTTCGTTTCGCACGCGGACGAGGCGCACGGCGTTCGCGCTTCTCGTGCTCCTGCTGGCCACCCTCCCCTCTGCCGCCCAGGTCAATCCCGCAAGGCTGAAGGGCACGCTGCTGATGGAGGACGGCTCCGCGTTGGGCGTGAAGATCAAGCTGACCTTCACGCCGGATGCAAGTGCAGCCCGTGCTGCCCGCAAGCTCAAGGTCAGCAAGGATGGCCACTTCTCCTCCGCGTTCTTCCCCTCGGGACGTTACACGGTTTCGCTGGACAACGAGGAGTTCTGGATCAAGTCGATGGAGTTCAGCGCCGATACGCCCTCGGGCCAGAACACCGCGCACTTCGAAGGGGCGGCTCATCCCGAGGAAGGACTGCCCCCGATCCAGATCACCGGTGGCATGCACCACACTCTCAACCTCGTCGCAGCGAGTGTGGCCGAACGAGAGAAGTACGTTCAGCAAATAGCGATCGTCGAAGCAAAGGGCGAGCTCAAGACCGTCTCAGAACTCTTTGCGGCCAACGACATGGAGGGCGTCCTCCGAGAGACAGAACAGCTTCTCGACAAGAATCCGGACCTGGGTCCTGCGGTCTATCTTCGTGGCGTTGCTCTTGGACGTATGGGGAAACTGGTTGAAGCGGAACGTTTCCTTCGCCGTGCTTGGGACTTGATACCCGAGCAGCCGGGGATACAGCAGGCCCTTGCGTCGGTCCTTCTAAACCGAGCCAAAGAATTAGACGCGCAAGGCAAGAGCGAGGACGCGGGGGAGTTTTTCGGCAAGTCCGCGGATGCGTTCCGGCTGGCACTGAAAGAAACTCCCGGGAATATTCCCTTGCTCACCAACTGCGCGGTCGCATTGAGCCACGCCGGCAGGTCAAAGGAGGCCATCGAGGTCCTCGAGACGCTGGTCGCCTCGGATCCTGGGCAGACCGCCGCCTGGTTCAAGCTGGCCTCTCTCTACAGTGCAGAAGGCAACGCGGAAGCGGCCATCCGGACGCTGGGGAAGATCCCGGGCAAAGGCCGGGATGCAGCGGCTCGTATCTACAACGTGGCGATCGAGCTCTACAACAGTGGAGACTTTGACACCGCGCTGGTGGCTCTCGATCAAGCGGAAGCGGCGGACCCCGACTTGCACCTGGTCCATCACCTCCGCGGAATGATTCTTCTGGCAACGGGCAAGTCGACGGAAGCCCTGCCTTTTTTTGAGCGCTTCGTGAGCCTCAACCCTGACCATGCGGATGCGGCGGCAGACCGGAAGATCATCGAAGCCCTGCGAAAGACAACGAAGTAGTCGACCCCCTGCGCAAGACATCACCTGGACGAAAATGAGCCGTCCCTCCCCGGGCTTTATCCAAATTATTGGATTAGTCCGGGGATTTGGACATGGGGACGCGCATGGCCTCTGGACCCAAACACCATAAGTCTTTGGATGACAGCGGATAGCCATCTGGAGGTCATTTGGCGTGATTATTGCAATATAGATGTGGTGTTCCTATTGATGAACAAGAGCTGGATCCTTGATATGGGCAGCTGGCCCGCACCACTGCGAGCAAGCTGTAAGCATGGCGGTCGAACAACAAGTTGAGGAGGAGAGACTCACAATGAAGAAACTGATGTTATTGCTGATGATTCTGGCATTGCCCGCGCTCGCGCTAGGTCAAGCGCAGCTGACCGGGCGGATCACGGGCACGGTAAGCGATGAAGACGGGGCACCCGTCGTCGGCGCCCTGGTGACAATCCAGTCTCCGGCGATGCAGGGTGAACGACAGCTCAAGACCAACGAGAGTGGCGAGTTCCTCTTCGCCCTGCTGCGTGTCGGACCCTATCGGCTCGTCGTGTCCGCACCCAACAAGAAGACGATGGACTTCAGCTTCTCACTCAAGCTGGGCCAGACGGTACCGCTGGACGTCGTGATGCAGGCAGGCAAGGACATCACGGAAGAGGTTACGGTGTATGGCACCGCGACAGCACTCGAGACGACCGCCGGCGGAGAGAACTTCTCCTACGACGACTCGGTCGAGGGGCTGCCCATCCAGAACCGTGATATCGAAGCCGTTGCGACCTACGCGCCAAACATCTCCTTCGGGCCGACACCGGGATCGCTCTCGGTCGCCGGAGCTCCTTCGTTCGACACGGTGGTTCTGCTTGACGGCGCCGAAGTGTCGGATCCCTACTTCGGCGGCGCACCGGATCTTTACCTCGAAGATGCCGTGGAAGAGGTTCAGGTTCTCACCACGGGTGTCAGTGCCCGATACGGCCGTTTCCAGGGCGGCGTCATCAACGCCATCACGAAGTCCGGAAGCAACAAGTTCGCTGGGAAGCTCCGCGTCGAACTGGACAAGGAGAGCTGGGACTCGAAGACTCCCTTTGGCGAGGACCAGTCTGACGACCTGAACAAGGTCTACCAGGCAACGGTCGGCGGCTACGTGATGAAGGACCGCCTGTGGTTCTTCCTCGGAGCGCGCAACATTCCGGATTCGTCCGGAAGCCACACCACGGGCTTCACGGGCCAGAGCTACACGACCACCCGGTCGGAGGATCGCTGGCAGGTCAAGATTCGTGGCGCCGTCACGCCGGATCATGTCGTGGAGTACAGTCACCTCGACTTCTCGGCGGATACTTCCGATCGTGCAGGGCTTCCCGCAGGAAACCTCAGTGCGGCGAACGGTCAGCGCTCCGATCCAAGAACCACCAATACGATTTCCTACCAGGGCGTTCTCTCTGACAACCTGTTCCTCGATGTGCTCGCCACCCAGAAGAACGTGCAGATCCAGTCCGGTGGTGATCCCAACGGGTCCAACCCGGCTCTCTGGCTCAATCAGTTCCTCGTGTTCAACAACCATTGGTGGGACTTCTCCGACGCGAGCGTCCGTGATAACGAGACCATCGGGGTCAACCTGACGCAGGTCTTCAGCACCGAAGACTGGGGCGACCACACCATCGAGTACGGCGGCCAGTACGTCAAGTCGACGACCGGTGGTGAGAATCGGCAGTCCGCAACCGGCCTGAACATCCTGACCTACGACTTCTCCGGCGGCGCCTTCGCCGTTGATCAGGGCGGTGGCGACGTGCTCTTCAACATGTACAACCTGTTCGCTGGCGATCCTGGCCTGATCTATCGCTGGGAAGCCCTGCCGCTCGGCGGTGACCAGGAGATCAAGAACACCGCAGCCTACGTCCAGGACTCCTGGCAGTACGGCAAGTGGCGTTTCGATCTCGGCCTGCGCTGGGAGCAGTACACTGGAAAGGGCCCGTTCCCCACGCTGGACATCGATTTCAACGAAGTCGCCCCGCGCCTGGGCGCCACCTATAACGTCACTCCCGACTGGCAGGTCCAGGCCAGCTGGGGTAAGTACATCAGCCGTTTCAACGACAACGTCGCCTCCAACGTCACCGGCGTCGGTGGTGCACCCTACGTTGAGACGATCTATACCGGACCGACCCAGCTCGGTATCACGGCAACCGAGATGGATGCGATCATTGCGGATCGCAGCCTCTTCGGATACGTGAACAACGTCAACAACCCGGAGACGCCGACCTCCCTGCTCGACCCGAATGCTTCGGCGCCGTTCGCCAAGGACTTCAACCTCTCTATCCGCCACGCGCTTCCGGGCGGCTCAGGTTCGTTCACAGCGACCTTCACGAACCGTAAGTTCGAAGACTTGCTGGACGACTTCTCCGGCGGCCAGGGATTCACCACGGTGGCCGATCCTTTCTCGTCTGCAGAGTTCGACTTTGACACCACGATCTGGAAGAACGCCGGTGATGCCCAGCGCGAGTATCGCGCCATCACGCTCGCTGCAGACTACCGCCCCGGCTACCGCTGGAGTGTTGGTGGAAACTGGACCTGGTCCGAGACCTTCGGAAACTACGAGGGTGAAGGCCGCAACACCCCCTCCTCGGGATCCGTCATCGGAGACTATCCGAACGTGATTCCTTATGATGAGGCCGTTCCTTTTGGTTACCTTGACGAGGACATTCGTCACAGGGTCCGGGCTTGGGGTAACTATCGCTTCGACTTCGAGCGGGCCGGCAACCTGGCCATTGGCGCGATCTTCGCCTATCAGTCCGGTGCCAACTGGAACAAGGCGGCGACGGTCGACCTCGGTGATTTCGAAGATCCGACGTACATCAGCCCCCCAAGGTCTTACACTCGCTTCTTCGATGGCCGCGGACAGAACCACTTCAACAGCTCGTGGCGAATCGACCTGAGCGCACGCTATGAGGTGAAGATCTGGAAGGACCTGCGCGGATGGCTCAAGCTCAGCGCACTGAACGTTCTCGACAACGACGAGGTCACCAGCTTCAGAACCAGTTCCGCGGCGGTCACCAACGATGCGGGTCAGACTGTCTGGCGTCCCCTTGGAAACGACCCGGACGCTGGTTACAACACGTTCACCAACGGCCCCCTCGATCCGAACGCACCGACCATTTACCAGTGCATGGAGAGCCCCTCCCAGGACTGCTCGGGTTTCGGGCAGATCACTTCGCAGGGTAACTACCAAGCTCCGCGGATGTTCTTGCTGACGATCGGACTCTTCTTCTAGCATCCGACTCTTCTGAAAGAACAGCAGATCACGTCATGGCCACCGGGCTCGTCCCGGTGGCCATTTTTTCGGTCGTCGCTTGAGTCTCCCCGCTCGGCAAGGTCTGCTGACTCGATGTAGAATGCTCTCATCTCGGGATTTACGGAGATTCGATGCTGATGCGGCCACGTCATCTTTTCGCCACTCTACTGCTTGCCTGTATCGGCCTCCTGCTCGCGGCTTGCGCTCCGGCCTACGAGGACCCTTCCGACTACTCGCTGCTGCTGGTTACTCTGGACACGACCCGCGCGGATCACATCGGCGCCTACGGAGGCCAGGTGGCCACACCGACACTCGATCGTCTCGCCGCGGAGGGGGTGGTCATCGATACGGCGATCAGCCAGGCTCCCCTGACACTCCCCGCGCACAGCTCTGTGTTTACGGGCCAATACCCCGCAACACACGGCGTGCGGCACAACGGCATCTACCGGCTTCCCCCGGAGAAGCTGACACTCGCCGAGCAGTTCCAGGCCGCCGGATTCCAGACCTCCGCCTTCGTGGGAGCGTATGTTCTCGATGAGCGATTCGGGCTCAACCAGGGCTTCACCCTCTACGAT
>JANTFM010000240.1 GCA_024763475.1 Acidobacteriota bacterium
AGCCGGTGTGGGCCTCCCGCAGACAGCTTCCGGTCGTGAGGCAATCCGAGGGAATGACGGCCGCGTCGTGCTCGGCCACGTACCCCCGGTAGACCCTGCCCCGCTCGTCGTAATCGCTTTTCTGGAAGGAGAGAGTATCGTTCCATTCTCCGCCTTCCGGGACACCACCCGATTCGTCTGAGCCCCAGGTACGGGTCTCGGTAACTCTGTCCTCGCGGTCGTACTTCATCTCCGTCTTGGTCAGCCATGTCGCGCAAGTTGGAGGCTTGAACGAAGGAAGACCCACCTGGGCGTCGCCTGGCTGCGCGCTCAAACAAGCCTTGCTGCGCAGGGGCCGGTCGTGGCCGTCGTAGGCATAGTTCACGGTGCTGGCCACCGTCTCGTCACTGCCATACACCTGTTCCCAATTCGGGAGGCCTGTCGCGTTGTCATACCATTTGCCCGAGTACACGACGTCTCCGCCGGGAGTTGCGTCCGCGCTGGGGGCGCTTGCTGCGTAGCTGGCGCTCCTGACAAGGCGATTCATGCTGTCGTAGTCGTAGGTCTCGATTTGCCACTCGTCTGCGGCAAGACGGACGGCTTTGCGCGTCGTGTTGCCCCAGCTGTCGTAGCGAAATTGCGTCTCGGTCGACTCCCCGCTACCGGACCAGGGCGCATCGCCTCCGCTCGAGTGCTCCCAGGCCTTTTCCCACTCGAGAAGGCCGCTGGGGGTGTAGCCGTACTCAACGAGTGCCCATTCCTCCGTCTCGCCGACGCGCTTCGTGAGCACCTGTTTTGCCAGGACGCGACCCGCGTCGTCGTAGTGGAACCTCGTCTCGCCGATGTCCTCGGCGGCACTCCCGGAATGCGTCCTCCAGGAATGCAGCAGGCGGTTGCGGTAGTCGTGGGTGGCTCGGCCAACAACCCAGCGTGCGTTGTCGCTCTCGCCGTCCAGGAGCTGCCAGCTCCGGTCGGCGTTGCCCCAGCCATCGTAGGCCGTGCGGCTCAGCGAGAGCAGGGGTTCGCCGTCTTCCAGGGATCCGGTGACGCGCGTTTCCGCCAGATGGCCGACGCCGTCTGCGTCTCCATACTGGCCCACTCCCGGGTCTATTGGTGGGTCCAAATAACCGCCCGGGCCCAGATAGGTCATCGTCGTGGTCGAGATCAGCTTCTCCGAAGACGTGTTGTTCTCGTCCACATCCACCGAAAACACCTTCATCTGCGTCAGCGCATCCGTCGTGGGGCTGTAGTGCCAGGTTGTCTTCGAGTATTGGAGATGGTCATCAATCAGGTTGCCATCCGAAGCGACGACGGTGGTTGCCGCGCGGCTGCGCTCGGAGATCGGCGCAAACCACGGCTTCTCAGCCAGAGCTCCTTCCGCGCCGAGTAGGCCATAGGACTCCGATGCGGGATCGCCCGGGTCGAGCTGCCAGTTGTCAAAGTACTGCTGGAGCTCCGGATCCGAGGTCTTGTCGTTGGAGCCCGCGCTGGCAGGCCCCGCGCTCATCCAGCCGTAGACCGTTTCGCTTGCGGTGGGGACGAGGACGCCCTCCGCATCGAGGAAGCTGCAGTCCTCTCCCGCGACGGCGGGATCGATGCCCGCGGCGCTGCGCGTGCGCCAGATGGCGCCGGTCAATGGTTCCAGCTCGTAGCAGGTGACCTGGGTCTCTTCGCCGTGTTCAGTCGAGCCTGGAACTTCCCAGAACTGGAGGGGATGCTCGTAGAAACCGGTCCCGTTGTATCTCTCGCCATAGCTCCAGTGCTGCTCTCTCCCCGAAGGCCAGATGGCCTTGAGCATCTGGCCACGACTGTTGTACTCGTAGTACATCTTGCTGAGATCGCTGCGCGTGACTTCCAGCAACTGGCCTGCGGTGTTGAAGCGGTGCACGCTCTCACGGCCCTCGGAGCTGATCGTTGTGCTGTCGACGTGGCGGTCGCCAAGCGAGGGGTCGCTAAGCGTGTAGGAGAAGTTCACCGTGCGCGAGGGGGTTGTCACTCGAGAGACCATTCCCCGCGTTCCCGAGTCATAGTCGTCATGGTAGTCGAGTTCGAGCAAGAGCGTGTCCATCGCGTCGAATACCTTCCCCAGCCGCCCGAACTTCTCGTCCTTCGCGTACCGTGCGACAAGCTCTGGGTCATCTTCCGAGTCAGGGTTGCTAACCTTGACTCGTTCGAGCCGGTGGTGGCGCTCCCCTTCATATACGAAGTCGACTCTTCGCTTTTTTTCGCCCCCCGCGTGGGGCTGCACGAGAGTGGCATTCCTGATGAGCCAGCTGCTCGACCCGAACTCGCCACCGCAAATGTTCTCGGGATCGTACCCGAACTCGATCCGTGCAAGTTCGTGGAGGCCGGATCTCAGGACCATGCTTTCGGGCCGGAACATCTCCCAAGGGTTTCTGCAGTTCTCGTAGCCCTCTTCGTCGAACATCTTCTTCCAATTGAGATCGATCGTCGGTGCACCCGGACGGGTGATTCGCACAGGCATGGCGTCCACAAAAGTGATCGAGTCGCTTTCTTCGTCGTAGACGCGCAAGGCCTTGAACTTGCGGACCTCACCATCTGGCAGCAGGATCTCGACGAACCAGTCAGACTCATCGTCTTCCAGCAAACGGATCTTGCCGAGATCACCACTACGAACCTCGCCAACAGGCGGTAGGGGGTAGGCAATTCGTTTGCCGTCCACTCGATTCCATATCAGTGTCTCCGGAGAACAAGAGGAGTCATTGCGCAACCACTCATCAAAGAACTCGAGTGCCCACCCGATGCCGAGATGGGTCTTCATTCCTGCTACGTGGCGGTAGTTTCGAGTCAGAGCGAGATTCTGCCCGTTGCCCTCGGCGACGAGGTCGGTCACGCTGAGTTGGAATCCCCCACTGGATAGAATCACGCCAAGAGGGTGTATGTCTGCGTTACGCAGGGGAAGAACGGGACGGGGATTACAGGGCGCGGGATCGCCCCATTTTCCGCCGCTGGCCAATTGTCGACAGTACTCGTCCCACGGATCCGGTTGGTCGAAGCAGCGTGCATCGCGTTCTGAGTTCGGGTCTCCTTCGCTGGTGGGCAGCCTACGATAATTGTCACAACGCGGGTCAGCGAAAGACGACGAGCGGCATCGGAGGTTGTACGCGCCCATGAGCCGGGACTCGGCGCTCTCCCATCCCGGGCGGGGCAGAGCCGCCGTCGCGACGGGCAAGCCGAGTTCACCGTCGAGGAAGCCAGCGCCCGGGACCGCGCCGACGGCCCTCATGTCCGCTTCCGCCAGGTAGTCGACGCGGGATGACGCCGCTGCCAGATCCACGGCTGAGGGCAGGCGGATACCTGCCAAGGCGAGCTGACCGCCAAATTCGGAAATCAGGCCCATCGCCTCGCGACCCAAGGCGCGTCTGAGCAAGGCGCTTTCGTCCCGCTGGCTGTGGGGCCGCGCCGGGAGCCAGTTCCGCCACATGCCATGGCCGCCGCGCTGAAGCGTGCTCAGGACCGGCGTGCGCCACGTCGCCGCGCCCGGACTTCCAAGCGAGTAACGCGAGAGGCCGGACCCGAGGTCGCTGAGATAGGCCTGGTCGGAGCCGAGGCTCCCGTCCGCGGCGTGGGAGAGGATCGCGGCGGGCATGCGGAGTCCTCCCGGCATGAAGCGGAAGCGCCGGCGCTCGACCCAAGCAGAATCCTCGTAGCTCTCAACCCGCTGGATTCGCTCTTCGGCGTCGAAGAGCATCTCGACCGCTTCGCCGTTGGGCCCGTAGCCGAGGCGTCTGACCATCAGACTCGCGGACTCGTCCGCAGGCGAGAAATCCCAGATGAAGTCGCTTTCGAATCCATCAGATAGCTGCCAGATTAGGCGGTTCGAGCGATCGTAGTCGTAAGCCGCATAGTGGCTCTCGCCCTGTTCGTTGATTCCGTCGTAGTTGGTCACCCGGCCGAGAAGATCGCGACCGTAGTATTCGTCCCGGCCATCGGCGTGCGTGATGATCGAGATATACCCCAGATCATCGCGCGTGATGCTGGTCTCGGCGCCTTCTCCGAGATGATCGATGATTGATGCGACCCGCCCGGCCGCATCTCGCAGGTAAGAAAGGTCGTGGAGCTGGACACCAGCCTCCGACTCGGTCACGGCGTTGAGCCGACCCGCGGCATCCCACCCATAGGATTCCTCGAGCGCCAGGTCGCGATCACCGTGCATCCGCCCGGTCAGCCACATCGACCAAGGATCGTACGCCCGTTCGGCCAGGAGGAAGCCCGCCGGGTTGCGGACCTCCAGCGCGCGGCCCTGGGCGTCACGGGTGACGAGGCGCTCCTGGCCCGCATCGTCCGTCCAGGAGGCGAGGCGGCCAGCCCGGTCCCAATCCCAGGACATCGTCTTGGTCAGCGGGTTGGCGCCGCCGAGGCCAATCTCCTGGGTCACCGAATCCGGCAGCCCGTTGCCGGCCCAGACGTAGGTCCAGCGATCGGTCAGCGCGGGAGAGCCCGGCTCTTCGCGGCTCATCGTCAGGAGATTGCCCTCGGCGTCCCACGAAAAGCTCTCCTCCATGCCGCCGGGAAGATGACGGGCGGTGACCCGGCCGGCTGCATCGAAGACCTGCTCGATCAGGCGGCTGCCAGGGGTCTCCTGATGGGTCATTCGGCCCGCGAGGTCGTAGTCATAGGACCAGATCCGGGACTCGGGGTCGGTACGCGAAATCAGACGGCCTTCGTCGTCGAAGGCGTAGAGCCAAGCGGAGCCCATTGAATCGACGCGCCGCGCAAGCAGACCGCGGTCGTCGTAGTCCCAGGTGGTTGCGTGGCCTGCTGCATCCTCGAAGCGTATGAGCCGGCCCGCGTCGTTGTAGAAATAGCGAGAGACGGCGCCATCCGGCCCCGTCGTTTCAGCCACTGCCCCCAAGGCATTCGAGCTGTATTGCCAGACATAGCCCAGGGGATCCGTCATCGAGGCGATCTGACCCTGGGGACTCCAGCCGTAGGTCCAGGTGGACCACGCCGACTCACCGGTGCGCCAGTCAAGGGTGGACAGACGGCCCGCAGCGTCCCAGGCGTAGAGCATCTCTGGGCAGGGCCCGTCCGGGATGCACGAAGGGCGCACCGACGCGAGACGGCCGCTGGGATGCCAGGAGTAGAAGGTCTCGACACCTTCAGGGTCCGTGATGGACGTGATGTCGCCGGTTACTGGATCGCGCGCGTAGACGGTGGTGTCGAAGCTGCCGTCACCGTCGGGATCATGGGCTTCTTCGGCCAGGAGGCCGGAGGAGTCGTAGTGAAGCTGGCTGACCGCCCCGCAGGGCGAGACGCTGCCGATCAAACGGCCTTCCGCATCCCAGGAAAAGCTCCATTCGGGGCGCTCGTTCGAAACCCATGGCCCCGTGTAGCTGAGCACCCGGTGCCCAGAGTCATGGACGAAACTGTGCTGGGCGCCCAGGGGGCCGGTGATCTCGGTGATGTTGCCGGCCGCCGGATCCCGCGCGATGGTCCAGATGCCGCCCAAGGGAAGCTGCAGCTCGGTGCTCATGCCGCGGCTGTCGTGCAGGTAGACCCACAGCTCGCCTCCCGCGCCCGTGACGTCCGTGCGCCCGGACTGGTAGGCGTAGCTGGTCGTCACGCCGGACTGGATCACTTCCGTCGCACGGTCGCTGCTGTCGAAAGTGATCTCGAATGAGGCGTGGTCCTCCGGATCCAGGACCTCGATAAGCTGATCCAGCACGTTCCAGCTATGGCTCCAGACTTCGCCTCCAGAACCTGTGAAGGAGATCAACCGCCCCTGGTCGTCGAAGGCGTAGTGGATCTGGCGGCCGGCGGAATCCGCAGCCCGCACGATGCGGGTCGAGGGGGTGGAGGCCGGGGCGCTCTCGCCCCACATCGGCCGGTAGAACTGCACCCACGCCCCGTCCGTGGCCACGACGCGCTCGAGGTAGCCGTCGCGATACTCGTAGTCCACGGCGTTGCCCGCGGGATCCTCCTCGCGGGAGAGCCAGTAGTTGGTCGCGCCGGGGACCATCGTGTAGCTGCGGAGGAGCCCGCTGCTCATCCGCACCTGGTAGCCGCCCTGGCTGTTGGCTTCCATCGGGCCGAAGGGCGAGGGGCGGTCGGGGTTTGGCAGGTAGGCGCCGGAGCCCCCAGGGTCGAGGTTGTAGGGCACGACCCCGGCCTCGTCCGTGAGCATCAGGAAGCCCGTGGGCTGCGGGATCAGCATCGAGGTGGGGTGGAGAATCCAGTTGATGCCCAGGTCGCCGAAAATCCTCGGCTCATCGCCGTAGGGAACGCCGGGCAGGGACGCCTCGAGACCCGAATCGAAGACCCGGCCGACGGCCAGGGGCACGCGGGCGGAGAGCGAGAGGTCGCGGGTCTTGAAGCCGAAATAGCCCGAGGAACTCTGGA
>JANTFM010000241.1 GCA_024763475.1 Acidobacteriota bacterium
CGAGGCTGTCGGGGCGTCCTCCCGGGCGCTCAACCCAGTCGCTGATGCAGAGGCCGTCGCGCTTGTCCTGCCGAGGGAATTCCATGCGTGCGAGCTGCTGCCCTCCCGGCTCGTCTCGCAGGACCAGGGTCTCGCCTTGCGCTTCGGCGCCAAAGAAGCGGAAGATCCCGCGGGGGTTGAACCAGCCCTTGGATGCGGCCTGGTCGGTCAACTGCTCCACGAGTTGTCTCAGCTCGGCGAGCTTGGGGTGTCCCTCCTTCGTGAGTTTCCTGATGTTCCCGCGCAACCCGAGATGTCGCCCGTAGAGCATCTGCTCGTTGATCCAGGAGAGGGCTTCCCGCGAACGCAGACCAAAGACCGTGCGTTCGTAGTGCGGTGGGGAAGGGAGGGTTGCCGCAGGAGAAAAAGGTGCCCGCCCTCGTTCCCCGTCGGCGTCCTGGGCCGGTACGTTCTCGTTGGGATTGGGGGCCGAAACGTCTCTGCCGAGGGCTGGGATCTCTTCCCCGGCGGTGTTGCGGCTTGGCACCTTCTCCCGGGAGTTGGGATCTGGCATCTCTCCGCCCTGCATCCCCTCGCCCTGCGCCCCAAGGCCCCGCACCCTCTCGCTCTGCGCCTCTTCGCCCTGCGCCCCAAGGCCCCGCACCCTCTCGCCCTGCATCCCCTCGCCCTGTGCCCCAAGGCCTCGCACCCTCTCGCCCTGCGCTTTCTTGTCCCGCAGCGCCTCGATCTCCCTCTCGAGTTCCCCACGACCTTCTTCTTCAACAAGGCGGTTCGCCAACGCGAGTCCGTCCATCGCGTCCCGGGCATAGAGGACGAGGCCTTCGTACTCCGGCAGGATACGCGTCTCGGTGAATCGGCGACTCAACGCGGCGCCGCCGACCAGGATCGGGATCGAGGTCCCGAGCGCGCGCAGCTCGGATGCGGTGGCGACCATCTGGTGTGCAGACTTGACCAGGAGACCCGAGAGCCCAATGAAGTCCGGCTGCTTCTCGCGGATGGCTTCCGCGAGGGTGCCCGGATCCACCTTGATACCGAGGTCGATGACCTCGTAGCCGTTGTTCGCAATCAGGATCGAGACGAGGTTCTTGCCGATATCGTGGACGTCGCCCTTGACGGTGGCGAGGAGCATCCGTCCTTTGCTCGGGCCGATCCTTCCCCCCATGTTGCGCTCCAGGTAGGAGACGGCGGCTTTCATCACTTCGGCGGATTGCAGGACCTCGGCGACGATCATCTCGTTCTTGCCGAAGAGCTTTCCCACGTCGTCCATGCCGTCGAGTAGCGGGCCGTTGATGATCTCGAGGGGTTCGTAGCGGGATAGTGCTTCTTCGAGGTCGCTCTCGAGCCCGTCGCGAAAGGCCTCGACGATGCGGCGCGCGAGACGCGTCTCTACGGGGAGGCGCTCTGTCTCGCTCGTGTCGCGTTCCTTCGGCCGGTCGCGGAAGAGCGCGGCGAAGGCCGCGATGTCCTCGTCGCTGCCGCGTCGCAGCAGGGCGAGCGAGGCCTCTCGCTCGCCTTGCGGAATCATCGCGTAGCGTACGAGCTTCTCACTGTTGACGATCGCGAGGTCCAGCCCGGCCTCCGTGCACTCGTGCAGGAACACGGAATTCAGCACCTCGCGTCCCGCGGCCGGGAGGCCGAAAGACACGTTGGAGATGCCCAGGACGGTCTTGCATCGCGGAAGCGCCTGCTTGATCGCCCGCAAGCCCTCGATCGTCTGCCAAGCGCTTCCCCGATAGGCATCGTCCCCGCTGCCGCAGGGGAAGACCAGCGGGTCGATGATCAGATCGGCAGGGTTGATGCCATGGGACTCCGTCAGCAGCTTCACGCTCCGCTGCGCGATGGCCAGCTTGCGATCAACGGTCAGGGCCATGCCCTGTTCGGGATCCTCGTCGATGCAACCCACGATCAAGGCGGCGCCATAGCGCCGGACGAGTTTGGTGATACGGCCGAGCTGCTTTCCGCCATCTTCGAGGTTGACCGAGTTGATGATCGCCTTGCCCGGCGTGATCCGCAGCGCGGCCTCGACAACCTCGGCATCTGTCGAGTCGAGCATCAGGGGGACGCGGACCTTCCTCGAGAGGCTCGAGACCAGGCGAAGCATGTCGGCACCCTCGTCGCGGTCCGGGTTGGCCAGACAGACGTCGAGTACGTGGGCGCCGCCCGCGACTTGGGCTTTGCCGAGTTCCGAGGCGCGCTCGAAGTCCTCGGACGCGATCATCTTCCGGAAGCGTCGGGAGCCGATGACGTTGGTCCGCTCTCCCACGATCAAGGGGCGCCGATCCTCCTCGAGAGAAAGGTAGTCGATGCCGCTGACGCGCGACCAGCGCGCAGGAACGAAGCTCCTCGGGGAGCCCTTGGAGGCGATGTCTGCGAGAGTCTCAATGTGCGCTGCCGTCGTACCGCAGCAGCCTCCGAGCAGGTTGATCCAGCCTTCCTGCACGAAGCGCCGGAGGGTTGCGCCCATGATCTCCGGCGTCTCGAGGTACTCACCATCTTCGTTGGGAAGGCCCGCGTTGGGGACACAGGCGATGGGAACCTGTGAGATCGCGGAAAGGGCGCGCAGCGGGTCCCCCATCAGCTCCGGGCCCGTCGCGCAATTGAGACCGAAATAGAGCAGATCGCGGTGCTCAAAGGAGACGTAGGCCGCCTCGATCGATTGGCCACACAGGGTGACTCCGGACGGCTCGATTGTAACGGAGAGCGCCACAGGACGCGTGAGCTCGAGTTCCTCGAACGCGGCATCGATACCTTCGAAGGCTGCCTTGATGTTCAGCGGATCGGAGGCGGTTTCCACCAGGAGATAGTCCACACCACCTTCAATGAGCCCGAGAGCTTGCACACGGAACGCATCGACGAGGGTCTCGTAGCGGACGCCCTCGCCGAGAAGCAGAGTCTTGGTGGTTGGTCCCATCGACCCGGCGACGAAGCGTGGGCGATCCGCGCTACTGACGTCATCGGCGGCTTTTCGGGCGATCTGGGCTGCGAGCCGGTTGATTTCTCTTCCGCGGTCTCCCAGGGCGAACTCCGCGAGAACCAGCGGGGTGCCGGAGAAGGTGTTCGTCTCGATGATGTCGGCACCTGCTGCGAGATACTCGCGATGAACCTGGGCGATGAGTTTCGGCCGCTTCAGCAGCAGGGCTTCGTAGCAGCCCTCACGTTCTTCTCCGCCGAAGTCCGCGGCGCCGAGATTCTCCAGCCCGAGGCGTGTGCCGGTCGCCCCGTCCAGTACGAGGATGTGTTTTTCAAGTCGCTCGCGAATCGAAGGTCTGCTCATGCGCGTAGGATACCGTCTACCTGTGTTGACAGGCGACGTGCCTGGGCGCATTTTCAGCGTTCATGATCGAGCCCACGTATCCAGGCCGCGGGAGCGGTACCTCTCTTCGTCAACGCCTGGCGGACCCCCGCCCCCTGATGGCGGTCGAGCTGCGCCCACCGCGGAGGGAGCTTGAGGGCGTGCACGCGATGGAGGCTTGGATCGATGTTCACCATGCGGTCACAGGGCTTTCCTCCCGAGATACGGTGGTCTTTTTGACGGACAATGCGGTGGGCACCAACGAGGAGGAGAACCTCACACACCTGGTTCGCAATCTCGGGTCCACAGCCGTGCGCGAGCGGGTCGTACCCTTCCTTACCCTCAAACATGGTTTGTCGTACTGCGAGAGCTACGCGGCGCGGGTCCGCAAGAACGCCTTTCCTGGGCTCGTGATCCTCGGTGGTGACCGGCATGATGGTATTCCCCGTTGTCTACCCCGCGCCTGGCAGCTTCGCGAGCGCCTGCGCAGGAGTCAGCCTGCGCTGCTCTTGGGCGGGTGGGCGAATCCCTATCGCGACCCCGTCGAACAGGTGGCCTACCTCGTCGATCAGTCGGAGGGCATGGACTTCATCCTCACCCAGGTACTATCCCATCACGACCTCGCGCCGGTGGAAGCCTTTCTGGGCGAAGCCGCGCGGCGTCAACTGAGACTGCCGATCTTCGGCGGGGTCTTCCATTATCGCAGCGCCCGAGAGCGCACGCTGCGTGTCTTGAGTGACTTCATCCCCGTGCCGTTTGCGGGCCTCGCGCAGGACTTCCACGAGAAGAGGCTCAAGGCCAACGAGATCACGGCGATGACTCTGCGCGCGCTCTCGGAGCTCGGAATGACGCGTTTCTACCTCAGCAATCTTCCAACGGAGACAGCTTCTCATCGCCTGAGTGTGCTGACTCGCCTGGCCGGGTTCTGACCCGGAGTATTCATGAGCCCTTCGTCGCCAGGACGAACAGGTGTGGCTAAGAAAGCGGTGGAGCATGGACGACGAAACGAGAACGCAGCGCCTCGAAGCCATTGGCAGGAGCCTCTCCCTCGGTGAGGGTACGCGGCATATTTTCCTGTGCGCGGAGCCACGGAGCGCAAAGTGTGCGTCCGCCGAAGTGGGCGCCCGCCTGTGGAAGTATCTCAAGACGCGTCTCAAGGAACTCGGGCTGACGAGTGCGCCTCCCCCCTGGAGAGGGAAAGGCGATGGGGGTCCGCCGGAGGTGAAGCGGGGCGATGGATCCGTGCTTCGTAGTCGGGTCGACTGCCTCCGCGTCTGTGAGAGTGGACCGATCGCCGTCGTGTATCCCGAGGGCTGCTGGTACCATTCGCTGACCGAAGAAAAACTCGAACGCATCATTCAGGAGCATCTCCTCGGCGGCAGACCCGTCGATGACTATCGTTTCTTCTAACCCAATACCATCCACAGCCGAAGGAAGATCCAGGCCATGAGTGAGACACAGCGCGCATCTGCAGCGAGTCCGACCGTGCTGCGCATGGCGGGCCCGCTCGTCGTCTCCTTCGTGATGCGTGCGGCGTTCACTCTCGTGGACACCTTCTTCGCCGCGACCCTGGGCGATGCGGCTGTCGCTGCGATCGGCTTGGCGATTCCGTTCGAGTTCTTGATGATCGCGCTCTGGATCGGACTCTCGACAGGCTTGACCTCCAACCTTTCGCGGGCCATTGGGTCTAGAGAGAGCGACAAGCTCGCCCAATACATCTCTCGCGCACGTGGCCTCGTCTTCATGCTGGTTCCTGTCTTCATCGCCATTGGGGCCGGTATCTGGTTTCTGGCGCCTCGCATGGCGCTGGGCGAAGACATCTCCGGTGCGTTCCGGATCTACGGAGCCGTGCTCATCGGAGGATCGGCCTTCACTTCCTTCTGGTCGATCGTTCCCGACTCGATCATCAAGGCGCACCATGACACCCGCTCCACGATGTGGGCCGGCATCTGGTCCAACGTCAGCAACGTCATCTTAAACACGGTCTTTCTCTTCGTGTTTCGCTGGGGGATCTTCGGCATCGCACTCTCGACGGTGATCGGGAGGCTCGCCGGCCTGGCCTACGCGACGGTCAAGGCGCGAGCACACGAAGCTCAGCGCGAGAAGGACTGGGCGCTCCAGGGAAGCCAGCCCGGCCTCGATCCCACCCCGCTGCGTTCGTTGATGTCTCTTGCCGTCCCGGCAGCCCTCTCCTTTGCGTTGATGTCGGGCGAGACAGCAATCGTCAATCGCATCCTGGCAGGCCTGGAGAACCCTACCGAGGCCATCGCGGCCTACTCGATCTACTACCGCGTGGCGATCTTCGCTCTCAACCCGGTCATCGCGATCGGCGTCGCCATGCTGCCCTATGTTGCCCGGCGTCACGGCGAGGGAGACGTGCCCGGCATTCGGCGAGGGATCCGCGAGGGCGGCCTGGCTTCGCTCGCCTATATCGTGCTGATCGTTTCTCCCTTGGTTGTTTTCGGGGCTGGAGCCATCGCTGCTGCGCTCGGGGAGTCGCCGATCACGGTGCGCTACGCCACCTTCTCTCTTTACCTGGTTCCGATCAGCTGCCTGGTGGGAACGCCTTTCCTGCTGGCACGCCCTGTCTTTGAGGGCCTGCGCCTGGGGCGGCCGGGTCTCGCGATGGCGTTGGTGCGCTACCTCGTGCTTGCGGGACCTGCTGCGTGGCTGGCGGGCAACTACGCGCGAAGCCAAGGTTGGCCCGGCCTCTACGGAGTCCTGGTAGGTCTCCTTATGGCTGCAGCGCTCTCTTCTCTGGTCTTTTGGGTGTGGCTCTCCACGACACTGAGAAACCGGTCGCGCCGTGGCGACTAGAAAGTCCCAAGGCTCTCGCGATTGGCGAGTCTGATCCGCCCCTCGCTCTTCCCGCACAAGCAGCCGAGACAAAAAAGAGCGGGCGGCCCGTTGCCGCCCGCGGTGAGGTTGGGGCTGGGGAGAGAGCCCCGGCCTCAGTTCGAGAAGACTACAATGCAACCGAAGGCTGCAGGTTAACGCCAGTAGAAGAAGAGGGTGAGATGCACCAGCGATTCGATAACACCG
>JANTFM010000242.1 GCA_024763475.1 Acidobacteriota bacterium
GAAGTCAGCTTCGTTCCGGTGGACACCCTGGGCCGACTCGACATGGGCGAGTTCGTCCGTGCCCTGCGGGACGACACGCTGCTGGTCTCGGCGATGCACGCGAACAACGAGACCGGCGTGATCTTCCCTGTCGCGGAACTGGCGCGGGTCACCAAGGAGACCGACCCGGAGATCATCTTCCACACGGACGCCACCCAGACGGTTGGCAAGCTCCCGATCGGGCTCAAGAAGGAACTCGCCGACGTGGATCTGCTGTCGTTTTCGGGTCACAAGCTGCATGCCCCGAAGGGCGTGGGCGCGCTCTTCATCCGCCGCAGCACACCCATCCGCCCGCTGCTCGTCGGAGGCCACCAGGAGAGCAACCGGCGGGCTGGTACCGAGAACGTGGCCTTCATCGTCGGCCTCGCGCGAGCCCTCGAGTTGCTCGCAACGACCCACGACGAGGATGAGCGGCGCATCGCGGGCCTGCGAGACCGCCTCGAGAAGGAACTCGAAGCGCGGATTCCCTTCGTGCAGATCAACGGGAAGGGTGCGCCCCGTCTGTCGAACACCACGAACATCGCGATTCATTTCATCGAGGGCGAAGGGATGCTCTATCAGCTCAGCGCCCATGACATCTGCGCTTCGAGCGGATCGGCCTGTACCTCCGGCTCTCTCGAAGCCTCCCATGTGCTCTCGGCCATGAGCGTACCCTTCACGGCGATGCATGGCTCCGTACGCTTCAGCTTCAGCCGCTACAGCGACGATGCGGATATCGACAGGATCGTGGAGGTCTTCCCGGGTATCGTTCATAGCCTCCGGCGGCTATCTCCCTACTGGGATCAAGCCAACAACTGTCCCCGCCCAGACGCCTTGAAGCTCCTCGAGTCCTAATCGGGACAAGGCAGCAACGCTCCCCTCCCCGGCGTGTCCCAACGGGTCGGGCGACGACACCAGGGAAAGCTCCGCCCCGCCCGTCGTGACCGGATCGAAGGATCCGCGAGTCCGGCGGACCCCGCCCCAGGAGTCCCGCTGACGGAACGACTGCGTCGGCGGGCTCTCGGGCCCGACTCTCGGGACCGGAGGGAGCGAGGCGCTACGCGAGTTGCTCCCGCACCCTGCGCATGCGCGCCGCGATGTCGATACCTTGGGGGCAGGCCGCGCTGGCCGCCGACCAGTCCACGCCGTCAGAGGCACGGCAACTCTCGTCCAGGCGACGATAGAGCGCCCGGGCCTTGGCCTGCTCGCCATAGCTCTCGAAATACATCAGGAAACGCAGTGGATCGGCGATCTTCACGCCGGCAGGTAGATGGGGCTCGCAGTGCTGAGCGCAGCCCTGACAAGAGTAGGCGGCCGTCTTCGTGGCGATGCGCTGCAGGCTCTGGAACTCGGCCATCGAGAGCGGCTTCGGGGACCTCGACGCAGCAACATTCTCTGCGAGCTGGGTCGTATTCTCCATGTGGGAACAGATCGTCGAGATGCGCTCGTCGGCCCACACCGCCTTGAGCTTCGCCTGGGCGAGAGTGAAGCTCGCCGACTCGAATGCGAGGACCTCCTCTTGGTCCTTCGGCACGGACTTCTGCGTCTTCATCGCGATCAGTCCGATCCCGGCAGCCACGCACTTGTCGATCGCCTTGTTCAGCGCGAGATCTCCGTACTTTCCGAAGTTGTAAGAGAACATGATCGCGTCGATTCCTCCTGAGGAGGCCGCCTTCTCGAGCAGATCCACGACCCGTTCGCCATGACTCGAGAAGCCGAAAAAACGGGTCTTGCCGCTCTTGCGCAGCGCGTCTCCCAGCTTGAGGAACTCGGGCGCGAGCGCCCTCGTATCCTTCAGCGAGTGCATGAAGAAGAGATCGAGATACTCGGTGCCCAACTCCTCGAGGCACGCGTCGAGTCCCTTGCGGTAACCCTCGACCTCGGGACGCTCCATCGCTTCCTTCGATGTGATCCAGATCTTCTTCCGGTCCCCGATCTGTTTGAGAAACGGCTTGATCGTTCGGTGGGAGGCCCCATCGGCATAGACCCGCGCCGTGTCGAGATAATTCACCCCGTCATGGAACGCCCGGTGAAGCAGCTTGTCATAGACCGGATCGAAGGTCTGTGCACAGCCAAGGGCCAGGATCGGAACCTTCTCGCCGGTCTTCCCCAGCACGCGGCGCGGCACCGAGGGCGCAGCGCCTTCGCCGTCTTCCGGTGCGTTTCCTTCTGCGCGAACGCCTCCAGGAACGCCGAGCGACGCCCCAGCGATCGCCGCGGCCTTGAGAAAGCCTCTCCGACTCGTCCCTTTTCTTTCCATCACCCAATCCTCCTCATTCGCTGGTCACCCGGTTGCTCAGGAGCAGACGGCGCCCCGTTGAGCGGGATTCGCCCACCGGCGTGACGTAGACGGCCCGACGATCGGTCACGGGGCACTCTTTCTCGCACAGTCCGCACCCGATACAAAGGTCCGGAACGATGAACGGTTTGCGCAGCACGACGATCTGCCCGAAGGCGTCCATGATCTCCTCGTCGTGGGTCTGGATCGCCTTGGGCGAGGTGGGACAGACCTCCTCGCAGACGACGCAGGGGATCTCCATCGCGTGGGGCAGGCAGCGTCCCAGGTCGTAGAACGCCGTTCCCAGCCGGACGGGACCCTGCTCCTCGAACGCACCCACCCCGAGCTTCTCCTCGACCGTGATGCGGCGGATCGCGCCGGTAGGACAGACCTCGCTGCAGAGGGTGCACTTGAGCTGGCAATGGCCCAGGTGGAAGTTCATTACCGGCGTCCAGAGGGCCTCGAGCCCGCCCTCCGCGAAGGTCGCACCCTGGAGCACGTTCGTCGGGCAGACCCCGACGCACTGGTCGCACTTGATGCACTTGCCGAGGAAATCGCTCTCTTCCACCGATCCCGGCGGACGAATCAGCAGGGGAGAGTAGTTCTCGTCCGTGTTCACCCCCTGAGTCCTCAGGAGCGGCACGGCCACCGCACCAAGGATCCCGGAGAACACCAGCCTCCGTCGACCCACGTCCGTTCCGGCCCTGACCTCTTCGTAATCCTGGCCGAGGATCCTGAAACTCAGCGCATCCTCCGGACAATCGTCCAGGCAGTTCATGCAGGCGAAGCACTCACTCAGGCGCAGCACTCCCTGGGGGTCCGCAGCACCCTCGCAATGACTCAGACAGAGATTGCAGTCCGTGCAGCGCTGCAGGTTGCGATGGATGCGGAAGAGTGCGAAACGAGAACTGGTGCCCAACAGGGCCCCGAGCGGGCAGAGGACCCGGCAGAAGAAGCGTGGAATGTAGAGATTCAGCGCGAGGAAACCCAGCAGGATCGCGCCGACACCAAAGGAGGCGATGAAGACGCGGCTGGCGCTGCCGGGTGCGAAACGCAGGAAATCGAGCGCAGCCCCATCGATGCCCATCGACGCAAAGAGCCGGTCCGACGAGGGGGCCACGGCCAGGATCACGCTGCGATACATCAGGCAGATCGGATCGAGCAGGCCGATCTGCAAGACCCCGAAACACGCCATCAGGAGCAGCGCCGCGAGAAGGCCGTACTTCAGCGTGAAGAGCTTGCGATAGCGGTTTGCCTCCCATCGTTCCTTGCGCGGCAGGATCGAAAACAGCCATCCCACGAAGTGATGCAAGCTGCCATAGGGGCAGATCCAGTTGCAGAAGACTCGGCCGAAGATGAGGGTCACTGCAAAGACCAGGAGCCCCCAGCCGAGGGCGCGATAGACGTAGCCCGTGGACAACGCCGTCGCGAGAAGCACCAGCGGGTCCAGCTCGAGGAAGCGGGATACCGGATAGCCACCGAGGCGAGTCGTCCAGCTCGCCCAGCAGGCGAGAAGGAAGAGCGCGAAGAAGAAAATCTGCGAGAGCAGGCGCATGTTGGCCAGGCGGAAGACCCGGCGCATGCGGGAAGAACGAGCCTGTCGATCGCGGCTCACACGACCTCCTTCACCCGGCAGATGCGGGAAGAACGACCCTGCACGGCGCGGCTCACACGACCTCCTTCACCCGGCACATGCGGTGGGAACGACCCTGTACGGCGCGGGTCACACGACCTCCTTCACCCGGCACATGCGGTGGGAACGACCCTGTACGGCGCGGGTCACGCGATCTCCTTCACCCGGCCTGCGGGGTCCACGCGGCCCGAGCCCTTGTCTTCGGCCATGAAGAGGTAGCGCGGATAGTCCCGACCCCGCTCGAGAAGGTTCTCGTAGCACCACGCGTCGACAGCGACGGGATCAACCCCAACGGCGACGGCCTGCCCCTCACGGACATCGCTCGGGTCGCCCCCGGTGGGGCCGTTGCGGGTCAGGATATGCCCTCCGTCCACGATGCTCAGCGTCGGGCGCATCATCAGGGAAAGGTCCGAGACGATCTCATGGATGTCCTGGTGAAACTGGTTTCGGCGACCACCAAGCAGTCCGTACCAGTTCTTGAGACCCATCGAGGCTCCGCAGAGATTGTGGTCTTTGACCGGGGCTACGCCGATGACCTTGTCCACGCTCCGCAGCGGCCGGTAGAAGCAGGACCACTGCTCAATGAGGACCGCTCCCGGGGTGTAAAGCTCATGAAAGGCGTTCGAATCCGGCAGGTAGACCCGGCCCCCGGCGCGCTCCACCGCGGCAGCGATTCCGCTCTTCGCGAAACAGTCCGCCGGGGACTCGATCGGGTTGTCCGCCACGCGAACCTCTGCGGCCCGCGCGTCGACCAGGAGCGCGCGAACGAGTGCCTCGACGATCTCCGGGTTGGAGGTGGCGCCCAGGATCGGGGATCGATCGAACGCGACGTTGGGTTTCACCAGCACGATCTCGCCCGGCTGCACGTAGTGGGCGAGTCCGCCGATGGCATCGAGGGCCTTTCGCAAGCGCAAGGCCGTGTCCACATCGCGCCCGACACCCAGGTCGAACGCGCCGTCGGGCTTCGGGACCCGATAGTCGCCCAGTCGCTTGAGTTCCACGGAAGGCTGGCTTCTCAGCCCTGTCGCGTCGGCCATTGAGAGCGGCCAATCCTCCGGGGCAAACGCCAGGTAAGAGGCGGCGGCCCCAAGGCCGGCCAGCCCCGCCACCCGCTTCGCGAAGGCACGACGCGTGATCGCCTCCCGGGTCCGGCCGGGGGCCTGATCGCCCGCAGGGCGCACGGGATCAGTCACGAAGCACCTCGCCGAGGCGCGCCGCCAGGCGCTCGGCCTCCGCACGATTTTTCGCTCGTTCGACACCAAAGAGCAAGGTTCCCTCGCGCCGCAGCAGGAACCAGGCAGGAATGAACTTGTGTTCGAACACGAGCCCGCCGGGACCCTTCGAGCGGAGCTCGTACTCCATCTCTTGCTCCCCACGCAGACGGTCGACGAGCCGCTGGGCGCTCTCCTCGTCCTTCTCCTCATGGACGAAGAGCCTGGCGTTCGAGCCGGGCTCCGCTTGGGCGAACCAGAAAGCTTCGAGGAAGTCGAAGCGGAAGACATTCGCCGCCTGGTAGGAAATACGATCGAAGGGGAGTCCCATGCCGCTGCTCAACGCGGTGAAGATGCGCGGTGCACTGCCGGCTTCCACGGGAAGTTCCGCCAGTGTCGTCAAGAGCTGCTCGGCCTTGGTGGTGACGAGAGGATCGATCGCGCTCCCCGTGATCTTGAAGTAGTCGTTGGCATGCAAGCCGATGAAGCCGACGGGCGTCTCGTAGACGAAGTGCGCGCCGCGCCGTTCGACCTTCCGCGAGCTGTCGCGTTGCGCGGCGAAGATGCCCAGCGCGCCCGGGAAGCTGCCTTGGTCATAGACCTCGACCGTAATGAAGAGCCCGTCTTTCGCGAGCGTGACATTCTGCAGCTCCACGAATCCGAAGCGCAGGTACTGCTCGGCCGCCCCGTCGATCTTCTCGTAGAGATTCGCGGGCGTCCAGCTCTCGACGGCACCGTCCAGGGTCCACCCCCCGTCGAGGAGCGACGCCGCGAAAACACCGGTATCCGGCGCCGCGAGCCGTATCCCCGAGGCCTCACCCCAGCGCTTGAGCGGCTGCCTGATGAGCTGTCGCACCGGTCCGGACTCCAGGAGGACCTCGCTCGAGACATCCCGATCCCGGGGATCGAAACGTCCCCGCTGCGCGATCACCCAGATCCCGATCAGGATGAGCAGGACGAGGAACACGCCGGCGAAGACCAGTTCGCCGGAAGGGATGTGCTTGCGAAGCACGTTGCGGCGCCCGAAGGCGAAGACTCTGTCCTGGGGTGGTCGTCTCGGCACGGCGTCTCCTGCCACAGATCTTATCGCGATCGGGCGCTCGTGTGGTGTCGCAGAAATTCATCGCGGGATTCGCCGAGCCCCCGGCGTCTCCGACAAGGCGGGCCGAGGGCGCGACAACGGGAGTACGG
>JANTFM010000243.1 GCA_024763475.1 Acidobacteriota bacterium
CCCACGAGTGGGTCTTCCTCGGCATCCTGGGCGCGGCGGCGCTGCTGCTCGGGCGACTTGACGCGGCCTACCGCGTTCTTCCCTGGCTGACCGGAGGCACGACACTCCTGCTGCTGGCAGCCTGGGGGCTCTTCGACCTCGCCGATGGTGAAACGACGCGCTTTCTCGTGACGCTCGTCTCGAGCGCCGCGCTCTACGGGTTGGGCGCCTATGCCGCGCACTTCCGCACCTCGGAGCCCCGGCCGTGGGCGGCCCTCGCGACCCTCGCCACGCTCGTGCTCTTCCTCGTCGCCCGCGTGAGCGTCGAGGACTTGATGGGAGACCATGCCTGGGGACTCTGGGCCCTGCTGCTCTCAGCGCTCCTTGCGGCAGGCGCGCTGCCACGGTTGCTTCACCGCACGGGGGAGCTTGCTTCGGAGAGCGCCGTCGCCATCTTCCTCTCCGGATCCGCCGCACTCGTCAGCCTGGCGGCGCTCGTGGCCCTCGAGCCGGCGTCGATCACCGTCGCCTGGGCCCTCGAGGTCGTGGCGCTCGTAGGGTGTGCGGGGACGCTGCGGGTGTCCTTCCTGGCGAAGCTCGCCGGCGTGCTGAGTGTGCTGGTCCTCGTACGCCTGCTGCTTAACCCGGTCGTGCTGGACTACGCGATTTCCGACCGTTTCTTCGTCGGCACTCTGCACTACCTCTACGCCGTGCCGATGCTTGCGCTGGCGGCGGCGTCGTGGCTGGCGGGCGGACAGGAAGACGAGGGCGAGGTGACCTGGCTGACCCAGACGGGAGCCGTGGTCCTCGGCTGGGCCTACCTCAGCCTGAGCATCTCCCATGTCTTCCACGGGGCGTCGCTTCTCGCGAGGGCGGCGACTCTTGCCGAATGGGGCAGCTATGGTGTCGCCTGGCTGCTTTATGGCATCGGCCTCTACGTCCTGGGACGGAGAGCCTCCCGCTCGTCACTCCGCACGACGGGCCAGGGCCTCTTCCTCGGGAGCATGGCGTTCACGATTCTCTTCCCCGGGCTCATCGTCAGCCCCCTCTGGGCCGCGCTCTCCGTGGGCCAGACACCCGTGATCAACGCGATTCTCCTCGCCTTCATGATTCCTGCCTGCCTGGCGGGTCTCGGTATTCGCCACCTGGGGCTTCGCGACAAGCGACTCACGATCGCGCTCGCGGCGGCCGCGCTTTGGCTGGCCTTCCTGACGCTCAGCCTGGAGATCCGCCAGGCCTTCCACGGGTCATCGCTCGACAGCGGCACGACCACGCTTCCCGAGCTCTATTCCTACTCCGCGGGTTGGGTGCTCTTCGGCACCGCGCTCCTCATTCTCGGCATCTGGCGCCAGCTCCGGTGGCTGCGCTACTCCTCGCTGGTCGTGATGCTCGCTGCGGTACTGAAGGTCTTCCTCTTCGATTTCTCTCACCTCGAGGGTCTCTACCGCGTCTTCTCTTTCCTTGGTCTGGGTGTGAGCCTGTTGCTGTTGGCGTTCCTCTACCAACGTTTCGGCCTCGGGCAGAAGGAGATATCCGCTCCGTGAGTTGATGACAAAAACTTCATGTTGTGGTCATCGTGAGTCCATGGAGGAGGAGCTACTGTTCCTGTGACGAAAGGAGGTATTCAATGCGCAGGAACGTAGCCGTACTCGCACTCGCCGCCGCAGGGGCCCTTGGACTCTGGGCCGCTTTCTCTTCCCCCCAGACCTTGGCCGGGACCACGACCCCCCATTCACAGCTGAGGATCGCCCCGCCGGACAGCCTGCCGGATCTCATCGAGGGTGTGAGGCCGGCCGTAGTCAATATCCAGGCGACCGGAAGGCAGGATCTTCGCGGGATGTCACCCGGGCTGGAGTTGCCCTTTCCTCCGGGCTCTCCCTTCGAGCAGTTCTTCCGCCGCTTCGGGGAAGACTCGCAGCGGACGCCCCAGGGTCGCGGGCCGGCCGTGAGATCAGCCGGATCTGGCTTCCTGGTCGATCCCGACGGGTACGTCGTGACCAACAACCACGTCATCGAGCATGCCGAGGAGATCACCGTGATTCTCGACGATGGCAAGAGCTACGGTGCCGAGCTGGTCGGCCGTGACGCGAAGACCGACCTGGCCCTGCTCAAGATCGAGGGGGACGAGCCGTTCCCCTACGTCAACCTGGGGGATTCGGATGAGGCTCGCGTGGGCGAGTGGGTTGTCGCGATCGGCAACCCCTTCGGCCTGGGCGGGTCGGCGACCACGGGCATCATCTCCGCGCGGGGGCGTGATATTCGCTCCGGGCCTTACGACGACTTTCTCCAGATCGATGCCGCGATCAACAGCGGTAATTCCGGGGGTCCTCTCTTCGATACGGCCGGTGAAGTCATCGGGATCAACTCCGCAATCGTCTCACCCAACGGTGGCAACGTGGGGATCGGTTTCGCGATTCCCGCCTCACAGGCCGCACCGATTCTCGATCAGCTCCGCGAGCAGGGGCGAGTCGAGCGAGGCTGGCTCGGTGTGACGGTCCGTCCGGTGGATGATGTCCTGGCCGCCGCGTTGGGCATGGAGGACGCGAAAGGTGCGCTGATCTCCGAGATCGTGTCGAAGAGCCCCGCTGCCCGTGCCGGCCTCAAGCCCGGAGATGTCATCCTTTCCGTCGAGGGCGATAGCGTGACGGAGATCAAGGATCTCTCGCGCCTGATCGCAAACACGCGCTCCGGGAGCGAGATTGCCATCGGCCTCTGGCGCAAGGGCGAGCCGCAGCAGCTCCAGGTCATCCTGGGCAGCAGCGAGGAGATGGCGCCCGTCGCCGCGGCCCCGAAGGCATGGTCGGTGATCAAGCCTTCGTGATCTTGACTCCAGTCGGGTTATCCTGAGGAGCCCGGGGTCGGCAAGGGTCGATCCCGGGCTTCTTCATGGGATGAGCGATGAAGATACTGATCATCGAAGACGACGAGCGGGCCAGGGCCTACCTGAGAAAGGGGCTCGAGGAGTCCGGTCACGTGGTCGACAGTGCGGCCGACGGCAAGGAGGGCTACTTCCTCGCCAACAGCCAGCCCTACGACGCGCTCATCGTGGATCGCATGCTGCCCGGGATGGAGGGGCTCGCCATCGTCCAGGCGCTGCGAGCGACCGGAAGCAAGACACCGATCCTCATTCTCTCCGCGCTGGGCGAGGTTGACGATCGGGTCGAGGGGCTGCGTAAGGGAGGCGACGACTACCTGGTCAAGCCTTTCGCGTTCTCGGAGCTCCTGGCGCGCCTCGAGGCGTTGGTGCGCCGTGCGGAAGTTGAGAGCGTGGAGACCCGGCTGCAGGTCGCGGACCTGACGATGGACCTGCTCTCGCACCGCGTGGAGCGCGCGGGCCGGAAGATCGATCTCCAGCCCAGGGAGTTCCGCCTGCTCGAGTACCTGATGCGCCACAGCGGGCAGGTCGTCACTCGAACGATGCTGCTGGAGAAGGTCTGGGACTACCACTTCGACCCGCAGACGAACGTGATCGATGTCCACGTCAGTCGGCTGCGGCGCAAGATCGACAAGGACTTCGGCCAGGTCCTGCTGCACACCGTGCGCGGGACGGGATACCTCCTTCGTGAGCCCACGCCAACTGATCCGTAGCGCGCCGTTTCGGCTCGCCCTGGCCTATGTGGCGCTCTTCAGCGTTTCGTCCATAGTGCTGCTGGCCTTTATCTACTGGTCCACGGCGGGCTCGATGGTCGCGCAGGCGGAGGAGACGATCGAAGCGGAGATCTCCGGGTTGGCCGAGCGTTACCGGCTGACGGGCCTCGGCGGCCTCGTCGATCTCGTCGAGGCGCGCGCGTCGCACTCGGGAGCGGGCTCGTCTCTCTATCTGCTGGTTGACCCGGGCTACCACCACATCGCGGGCAATCTGCAGGGTTGGCCGGCCGCTCAGGCCGACGAGAAGGGCTGGATCCGATTCAAGCTCGAGGACCGCAGGGACGAGACGAACCAACGAGTCCACGAGGCCCGCGCGAAGATCTTCCCTCTTCGCGGAGAGTACCGAATCCTCGTCGGCCGGGACTTTCACGATATCGAGAGCATTCAACGCCGCATCGTCTCGACCCTGGCCTGGGGGCTCGCCATTACCGCCGCGCTCGCCCTCATCGGGGGTGCGTTGGTTGGGCGCAGCAGGATCCGCCGCCTGGCGGAGATCAATCGCACGATCGGAGAGATCATGGCCGGCAATCTCTCCCGCAGAATCCCGAGGAGGCGCGCGGGGGACGAATTCGACCGGCTCTCCACGAACCTGAACAAGATGCTCGACGAGATTCAGCGATTGATGGATGGCGTGCGCCAGGTGTCAGACAGCATCGCCCACGACCTTCGGACCCCGTTGGCGCGGCTGCGAAACCAGCTCGAACTCCTGCATGAGGCGGAAAGAGATGAAGAGAAGCGGCGCGCGGTCGAGCTGGCGATCCAGGACGCGGAGAACCTGCTGACGACCTTCACGGCGCTCTTGAGAATCGCGCAGATCGAGTCCGGGGCGAGGCGGGAGGGGTTCGCGGAGCTCGATCTTCCAGGGCTGCTCAAGGACGTGGCGGAATACTACGAGCCGCTGGCCGAGGAGCGGAGCCAGACGCTGCGGCTCGTTCTCGGAGACTGGGACGGTCCGGTTTCGGGAGACCGGGATCTTCTCTTCCAGGCCCTCGCCAACCTCGTCGACAACGCGGTGAAATACGCCCCGTCCGGTGGGCGCATCACGCTTGGCCTGGAGAGTGAAGGGGGGCGCGCCAGGATCACGGTTGCCGACAGCGGCGCCGGCATTCCCCGGGCTCACAGGCAGCGTGTTTTCGAGCGCTTCTACCGGGTCGATGGCAGCCGGAACACCCCGGGCAACGGCCTCGGCTTGAGCCTGGTTGAAGCCGTCATCCGCCTGCATGGCGGGGAGATCCGCCTCGAAGACAACGCGCCCGGGTTGCGCGTGCTCATCCTGCTCTAGTGTCGCGACGCTAGCGGTGGCCGCCACCGTGGCCGCCATGTCCACCATGACGTCTATGGTGGCCTCCCCCCTGAATCGTGCGGCAGGCTCCGCCCTGCCACGAGCCGTCTCCCGACCAGAGGGGGAGTTCGTGGAGGGTGCGCAGGCGAACCATCGTGCCGCGGTTGGTCACGCGGATCTTCTGGGTCCTGGCGGGGCCATTGTCGACCTTGAAAATCCGGGCGCGGATCTGGTCGCCTTTGGCGATGGTGAATCCAAGTTCTTCGAGCGCGCGGGCAGGGGCGAGGAGGATCTGGCGGAGTTCCTTCCGGCCGCGTTCCCGGATGGACAGTGTCAGTACCTCGAGGGCGCCTTCTGCCGGAAGAGAGGCGATGGCAACGACCTCGCCCTCGATCGTCATGAGGGAACGACGAGAGGGCGTCTCCGCGTGCAAGGCTCCTGCCCCGGCAAGTGCCAGGCCGAACACGAGCAGCGTGGCGGAGAGGATTCTCACCGATAGAGCCCCTTATTCCACGCCTTCGGAGAGAGCCCATAGGACACACCGAAGACGAGGCTGTAGTCCTGCGCGGCGGCCGACAAGCCCGCGACGAGCGCGCCGCGCCAGCGCCAGCGGCCCGTGCCCTGGAGGCCAACGCCGATGGCTGCATGGGATCCTACACCTTCGACGACTTCCTCGCGGCCCTCGATCCACCCGGATAGCGTGACGCGACCGCCGGCCAGGGGATCACTCTCGATGCCGATGTGGGCGTCGAGGACGTCTTTCAGTTCCACCCATTCCGGATCTCCCAGGGAGTTGTAGCCGAGGCCGCCGAATCCGGTGGCGGACCAGAAGCGGTAGGCCCCCGAAAGGGCGACCCGGGTATCCCACTCGCCAGTTCCCAGGTTCTGCTCCTCGTCCGCGCTGGGCACCTTGAGTTCGAGCCCCGCGTCGAGCCGGAAGAGCTTGACGCCACCGCCCATCAGCCGCTTCGAGGCGGAGACGCGAAGATCGCCGATGCCGGTGTTCCACGGCGAATCGATGACGGGGTCCTCGTCGAGCTTCATGCCGCCGCCCCCGTGGCCCGTGCCATGGCCGCCCATCGGTCCGCCGTGGTGATCCTCGTCGAGGGGTGTGGAGCCGAAGCCGGTCTGGAGCACGCCATAGGTCGAGCGCACTCGCAGCATCGGCAGCTCCACGCGAAACTGGAACGCGTCGCCCGAGACGTAGCGCAGCGTGTAGCTCTGGCTATCCGAGTCGACCCCGGTGCCGTAGTCGCCACTGTTGTAGGCTCCGAGAAAGGAGACTTCTCCCCCGGCGAGGGTCGTGGCCATGGGGAAGCAAACGAGCAGGAGAGTCATGATCCTGGGGAGGTTGTGGCGTGATGACATGCGGGGTCCTTTTTGTTGGTTTCCCTACTG
>JANTFM010000244.1 GCA_024763475.1 Acidobacteriota bacterium
CGGTGGAGCCGGCCCTCGCGGCTGGGCCGTCTTCCCACCTGCAGATCGTGCAGTTCATCTCTCATCCGCTGCAGGCCTATCGGGACGAGCTGCTGGCCCTGGGCGCCAAGCCCCGGCACGTCCTCGAGAACAATGCGCTCATTGTCGAGATGAGCGACGCCGTGCGGGAACAGGTCGCTGCACTGGACGTCGTCCGCTGGGTTGGCCCCTACCACCCAGCCTACCGGGTCGAGCGGGTGTTGCGCCTCGATGAGGAGACCCTGAAAGCCCGTTTCCCCCGCCAGCGCTACAGCATCCTGCTCTTCGAGACCGGAATGGCACACAAGCGGGCCCTCGCGGATCGCATGCAGGGCCTGGGTGCCGTGGTGGACCAGCTCAACGCGGGCAAGTTCCTGATGGTCGCGACGCTCACTGCCGAACAGTTCCTCCAGGTGGCCGGGTGGGACGAGATCGCCTACATCGACCGCTGGAGTCCGCTGGAACAGGACATGGATCTCGTGCGCCAGCAGGGCGGTGCGGACGACCTGGAGACGGTGGCGGGCTACAGTGGTCAAGGCGTGCGCGGAGAGTCCTTCGACGCCGGCTTCAACATCAATCACCCGGACTTCGCCTCGCGTCCCCCGATCGAGCACGGCGGTGCCGTGGGCAACGCGAGCCACGGCACGGCGACCCTGGGCATCTGCTTCGGCGATGGCACGGGCGATGCCCGTGCGCGCGGCCTGCTGCCGGACGGGCAGCCGATTGCTGCGGACTACAACAATATCGGCCTGACCGGGTCGGCCCGATATGACCACACGGGGGAACTTCGAGACGCGCCCTATTTCGCCGTCTTCCAGACGGCGAGTGTCGGTAGCGCACGGACCTTCGACTACACGACGATCTCGGCCGATCACGACACGCTGCTCTTCGACTGGGACGTGTTGCACTGCCAGTCCCAGTCCAATGCCGGTAACCAGGATTCCCGCCCACAGGCCTGGGCCAAGAACGTCGTCTCCGGCGGCGCGTTCAACCACTACGACACGCCCGAGACCTCGGACGACTGCTGGTGCAATACCGGCAGCATCGGGCCCGCCGCTGACGGGCGGATCAAGCCGGACCTGAGCTTCTACTACGACGACACCTACACGACCTACACCACCGGCGACGGCTACGGCGAGTTTGGCGGGACCAGCGGGGCGACCCCTTCGGTCTGCGGCCACTTCGGCCTCTTCTTCCAGATGTTCGCGGACGGGATCTTCGGCAACGAGGTCGATCCCGGAGGGACCGTCTTCGAGAACCGGCCGCACATGACGACCGCGAAGGCTTTCATGATCAACACGGCGGTCCAGTACCCCTTCAGCGGTGAGGGAGCCGACATGACCCGCGTCCACCAGGGCTGGGGCGTTCCAAACGTCAAGCGGCTCTATGATCTGCGCGAGAAGATCTCCTTCATCGACGAGAGCGTGATCCTCACGGATACCGAGAGCGTCGAGTTCAACACCCTGGTCGACGCCGGCGAGCCGGCCCTGAAGGTCACGATGACCTATGCCGACCCTGCGGGAAATCCGGCCTCGACCGTGCATCGGATCAACGATCTCTCGCTCAAGGTGAGTTCTCCCTCGGGCACCGTGTACTGGGGTAACTTCGGCCTCCTGGAGGGCAACTGGTCGCTCTCAGGTGGCGAGGAGAACCACATCGACACGGTCGAGAACGTGTTCGTCGAGAACCCCGAGGACGGCCTCTGGGTCGTCGAGGTCATCGCCAGCGAGATCGTTCAGGATGGTCATGTCGAGACGCCCGAGCCCGATGCCGATTTCGCTCTCGTCGTCAGCGGCGGCAAGATCAGCACCTGCACATCTGACGGCGCGATCAGCATGAACAGCAACGCCTATGCCTGCGAGAGCGAGATCAAGATCCGCGTCGTGGACTGCGATATCAACCTCAGCGATGAGACCGTCGAGACGGTGAGCGTCACGATCGCGTCGGACTCCGAGCCTGGAGGCGAAACCGTCGTCCTGACGGAGACCGATCCCGCGAGCGCGACCTTCATCGGGACGATTCCGGCGAGCACCATCGACGCGCCCGCAACGCTGCTCGTTGCTGACACGGACACGGTGACCTCGACCTACATCGATGCGGATGACGGACTGGGCGGCCTCAACGTCACGAAGACGGACGATGCGGTGATCGATTGCGCCGCTCCCCTGATCACCAACGTGCATGACGAGGATGTCGGCCTGGCGAAGGGGTCGGTGCTCTGGCACACGAACGAGCGGGCGGACACGGTGCTGCTCTACGGTCCCACGATTCCGCCGAGCATCGAGAAGCGGGGATACGGGCGAACTCAGGACCATCGCATCAACCTCTCCGGGCTCGAGGAATGCACCCTCTACTACTACGAGGTGGCCAGCACGGACCCGCAGGGGAACGAGGCCAACGACGACAACGCCGGCCAGTACTACCACTTCGAGACCCTCGGCGATTTCGGTGACGGACCCGTCTCCTGCCACCGGGGTGATGTGGTGATCACGGAAGAGGCCTATTCCTGCTCGGATCTGATCAGCCTTCGTCTCTCAGACCTCGATGTCAACGTCGATCCGGAGGTGGTCAACAGCGTGATGGTGGAGCTCACCAGCACGACGGAAGTTGTGTCGGAGTTCGTGCTCCTGACGGAGACGGCGCCCAACAGCTCCACCTTCGAGGGGACGATCGAGACGGATGGCGGGGCGCCCATGAGTGATGGGCTGCTGCAGATCGCTGATGGAGACGTGATCACGGCGACCTATCACGACGCGGATGATGGCACGGGAGTTCCGGCCCTGTCCTTCGACAGCGCGACGGCGGACTGTGTCGGTCCCGAGATCTCCGACATCGTGATCGAGGCGGTCACGGATCAGCGGGCCTCGATCCGCTGGATGACCGACGTTCCGGCCGACTCGCTCTTCGAGTGGGGCACGACAGCGGCTCTGGGCGAGACGATCAGCAAGTCGACTCTCGCGAAGAATCACTCCGTCACGATCAGGCGTTCGAGCGATTGCGCGGCGATCTACTTCCGCATCTCGGGGACGGATGGCTTCGGCGACTCCAGTGTGTCGGATGAGAACGGCGAGCCTTACGTCTTCCATACCGGCACGGTGCCGGGAGCCTACTTCAAGGACGATTTCGAAAGCGGAAACACGGGCTGGACCCTGCAAGGGGAATGGGAGATCGGCTTGCCCGAGGGGCAGGGCGGATCCTCCGGCAACGCCGATCCGAGCCTGGCCTACAACAACGACGGCGTGCTCGGCCATGACCTCTCCGGCCAGGGTGCTCACCCCGGTGACTACGAGGCCAACATCGTCGAGGCGGCCTCGACCATGGTCTTTGACGCCACCTCCTGGCAGAACACGAAGCTGATCTACTACCGCTCCTTGCAGGCGGGAAAAAGCGATGACGCCCAGGTGCGGGTCTGGGTCGGACAGGGCTACACGATCTGGCGTAGCGACAACGAAGCTGTCAGCGATTCGGGTTATGGCTACACCACCTTCGATCTCTCCGGCGTCGTGGATGGCGTTCCCTCCGTGCGTATCGAGTTCGTGCAGACCTCGAACGACACGGGACAGTACGCAGGATGGACCCTGGACGATGTGATCCTGAAGGACGGCTCGCTCGATGACTACGGCGTGTGTGAGACCTGCGGTGGCAACCCGTCTTTCAGCGGGGCCGAGAGCGCCGTGGACAACAACGCCTGTGGGGCAAACGGTGTCACGGTGTCCTGGAGCAAGGCGACCGCCTGGGGTACGGCGGCTGGCGGCAGCTACGCGGTCTACCGCGGCGAGAGCGCAGACTTCGAGCCGACACCAAGCCAACTCATCGCTTCGGGTGTGACGGGGACTTCCTACAACGACAGCGCATCTCCCAGCGATCGGGATCTCTGGTACATCGTGCGTGCGGAGACGGATGAGACCTGCTCGAGTGGTCCTGGAAACGGCGGCGTCATGGACGCCAATCTCGTGCGCGCGCAGGTCTCAGAGACGACCGACAGGCCTGATCCCGGTGAGGCGACAGGCGTCGAGGTGATCTTGATCGGCGATGTTCACGTCAGGTTGCGCTGGGCTGCGGCGAGCGACGCAAGCAGCTACCGCATCTACCGCTCGACGTCGCCGGATGGCTCAGACCGCGGCCTGCTGGCGGAGACCTCCGCCTTGATCTACGACGATCTTGATGCCGGAACGAACAAGGTGAACTACTTCTACGAGGTGATCGCCGTCAACGCCTGCGGCATCGAGGGGCCCTAGAGCTAGGCCCCCTTGCTCTGCCAGGGAGGCACCCAGAGTTTGACTTGACCGGTACATCCCGGATGTCTACGCGACTCCGGGATGTGCCGGCCAGTGTATCGCGTAGATCGCTTCGGCTATGTTCAGAGAGAATCATCCAGAGGAGATCAGTCCTGAGCGGATGGCAAAGCGTACCAGCCTGTGTATCGCGCATATCGCTTCGGCCATGTTCAGAGAGAATCATCCAGAGGAGATCAGTCCGGAGCGGATGGCAAAGCGTACCAGCCCCGGCACATCGCGGATGCCCAGGCGGTCCATCAGTTGGGCTCGGTGGGACTCCACGGTCTTGATGCTTACGCCGAGGATCTCGCTGATCTCCCGGGTACTGTGGCCTTCGACGATGAGCTGGAGCGTCTCCCGCTGTCTCGTGGTGAGCCCCTCTAGCGGGTCGGCGAGCGGCTCGCCCCCGTGCAGGAAGCCGTCGACGAGGTGCTGGGATATCGCCGGGCTCAGGTAGGGATTCCCCTGGGAGATTGCGGCGATCGCGAGGTGGAGTTCCGGGACGGCCGAGTCCTTGAGGAGGTAGCCCGCGACCCCGGCCCGCAGCGCCTGTGCGACGAACAGCTCGTCCGCGTGCATCGACAGGATGAGCACGCGGGTTCGCGGAGAAACACCGCTCGCGCGCGCCGCAACCTCCAGGCCGTTGAGCCCCGGCATGGTGATATCCAGTACGGCGATGTGAGGCTGGTGCCGCTCGATCAATTCAAGTGCTTCGCGACCGTCACCGGCTTCTGCGACGACCTGGACGCCGTCAATGGCTTCCAGCAGCCCGCGGATCCCGGTGCGGACGAGCGTGTGGTCATCTGCCAGTACGACCTTCACCGTATTGGTCCTCCCCGGCAGAAGATACGGTGAGACGGAGTGTCGCACCATAACCCGGTGTGGACTCGATGGACATCGAGCCTCCCAGTGATTCGACGCGCTCCCTGATCCCGAGCAGGCCGAGGTGGTGGCCCAGCAGTCCCCGGCCGAGGGCCTCTTCCACGTCGAAGCCCTTGCCGTCATCCCGGATCGTGATCTCGACCCGGTCGGCCGAGCTGCTGATCTCGATCTCGATCTCGCTCGCTTCGGCATGGCGGAAGGTGTTCGTCACGGCTTCCTGAACGACGCGGAAGATAGCGATCTCGACCTGGGGAGGAAGCTTGCCGGGGAGCGGCTCTGCATCGAGGGTGATGCGCAGTCCGCTGCGCTGCGCACGGGTCTCCACGTAGCCCCGCAGGGCCGAGAGCAGGCCGAGTTCATCCAAGAGGGGCGGCCGCAGATCGAGGGAGAGGGTGCGGACATGCTCGATCATCTGGTCCAGCAGGCCGATGGCATCCTCGACCCGCGCGGCGGCCAGGTCATCCTTTCCGCCGGAGGCTGCGAGGAGTTGCAGATTGATCTTCGTCGCGGTCAGTGCCTGGCCCATCTCATCGTGGAGTTCCCTCGCGATCCGGGCGCGCTCGTCCTCCCGCGCGGCTTCGAGGCGGCTGGCGAGTTTCTTAAGCTGTTCGTGGGCGAGTTCACGTTGCTCATGGAAGTGGACGAGTTCCTGGTTGCGTTGACGAAGCCGGGTGGTTCGCCGCCTGTGCGCGAAGAAGAGGAACCCGGCCACCAGGAGCGAGACGGCAACTCGAAACCAAGTCGTCATCCAGAAGGGAGGAATGATCCTGATGTGGACGGGACGGGAGTCCTCACTCCAGACTCCGCGGGAATTCATACCCCGGAATGTCAGCTGATAGTCTCCGGGAGAGAGATCCGTGAAGGTCAGTTCGCGGCGGGATCCGAGGTCGATCCAATCCTCGCTGATTCCGCCGAGCCGGTAGGCGTAGCGGTGCCTGTGTTCCTCGTCGTAATCCAGCACGGCCATCCCGAGGGAGAGGATTTCCCCGTAGTTGAGCGTGATCTGCCGTCTCAGCCAGGCGGGACGATCACCGAGGATCTCGCCCGTGAGGTTGCGGATCGATGTCAGACGCGTGGGAGAGGCCGAGGCGTCGGGCA
>JANTFM010000245.1 GCA_024763475.1 Acidobacteriota bacterium
GGAGCGGTCAGCAACCTTGGTCCGGCAGGGACGTCGCGCAGTGGGGACAAACCTTCCAACCCGCTTCTGCAGGAGCATGGCAGCTCGGACATTCGCGCTGTCGGCGCGCGCCACAGTAGGGGCACACGAGATAGGCCTTCTTAAGTTCTGCTCCACACGTTAAGCAGCTGCGGGTTGCCTCGCGATCGCAGGGAGTGGCGGGTGGCCGGGGGGGCGCTGGTCGAGGCGCACCCGGGTCCGGAGGCCCAACCTGCTCGAGATTGCCCTGAGCAGTGAAGAGCAAGTAGACCAACAGGCCCACGACCGACGTGAAGAAGACCAACAGGCCCCAGAGCAGGCCGTTGAGCCGCCGCTGATTCGCATCCCACCAGACCCAGAGGGCGAGAGCCAGATGCACGAGCCACCCGACACCCGCGAAGCCCCAGAAAAACGTCGGAAAAACGTGGAGCCTAGAGCCGACGCTGTCTCCGCAACCGTGATGCAGGAAGGGACTTCCAAAGAACCACATCGACGGAGAAAGGAACCATAGCACCGCCACCGCCACGATGATCCACAGAAGGATCTTTCGAGTGGACATTGGTCGACTCATGGCCTCGACTCTCCAAGGGTAGGGGCCTTTCGGGCCGGAGATCTAAGGAGGAGTGGCAGACTCACGACAGCGCAGATCGAAAGGTAAGTGCCGACAAGCAACACGGCGGCGAGCGGTGCCGCGTCGGCAACCGGAGTCTGAGCCAGAATGAAACTTACCAGGGTCACGAAACTTCCAAGCCCCAGCGCACCGAGGACGAAGGCTGGCAAGGGCTTGATCGCGAAGCACGGTCCCGCCGCAGCGCGCAGAGCATTGAGCACGGGCGCCTCGGCACGCTGAGGCACGCGAAGCTCCACTCCCTCGGCGAGCTCATCAAGAACACGTCCCAGGCCCTCCGCCTCCTCACGACAGAGTACACACACCTCAAGATGCTCTCTCGCGGCATCGGGAAGACCCAGACAGAGGGATTCCAACGCTCTCTGGCAGCTGGGATCTCTCATGACACATACTCCGCCAGTCTCTTGCGCAGGACGATAACTCCCCGATGGACGAGGACCTTCGCTGTCCCTTCCGGTGTTCCCAAGACCACCGCGAGCTCGCGGTAGCTGAGACCCTGTTGATGGCGCAGCAGAACCGCAGAGCGCTGGACCGCCGGAATCCCCGCGAGAGCTTCGGTCATCGCCCTCCCGACCTCCGCGGCCCCAGCGCGACCCTCCGGCCCGATCTCTGGAGAGGGGACATGGTCGATCCAGCGGGTATCCTCCTCGTTCGAGACCGGAGCATCGAGCTCACGACCGCGCCTCACCTTCTCATAGCGAGCACGATCGATCACCGCGTTTGATGCGATGCGAAAGACCCATGCGCGAAAGCTCCCGCGCGCCGGGTCGAACGCGTCGATACTCTCGATAACCTTCATCCACGTCTCCTGGAACACATCCTCGGCCGCAGCTTCATCACGGGTCAGCCGCAACAGGTAGCCATAGAGCCTTTTCGAATACCGTTCATACAATCCCGCCAGCCGCCGCCGATCGCCGCGCTGAATCTCCTCCACGAGGATTCGGTCGCTCTTCTCAGCTGCCATCCAGCGCGTCTCCGTCTAGCGCAACGGATGAGGGGCGCTATCGGTTTCACCGCCTCCTGGCGGCCCAGAAGAACCCAAAGGCGGACACCAGCCCCAATGAGGCCACGCCATAGTGCCACGGGAGAAAAGACTCGGGCATCAAATCAAATCGAGTCAACAGGATCGGCAACGAATTGTTCAGGGCATGCCAGAGCATTCCTGGCAGTATCGATCCGGTCAAAACAGCAGCCGCACCGAAAAGCAAACCCAAATACGCCGTGGGCAGCAGCCGGAAGAGCGAAACGTGGAACACACCGAATATCGCGGCTGAGACGAGGATGCCGCGCCACGTCCCCCAGCGCGTCCTCAAGCCGTGAAGCAGAGCTCCTCGAAACACGAGTTCCTCGAAGATGCCGGGGAGCAGCGCCACGAAGACGAGGAGTTGCCAGGTCGGAAGCTCCTCGGGGAGGATCATCTGGGACATCGACTCGAGCATCCTTTCCGGCGCGGGAAAAACCTGATTCGAGAGATGAAAGACGCCGACCCCCAGAACGAACGCCGAAGGCGCGCCCAACAGAACACCCAGCCAGGCGAGTGGATGGGGCATTCGCAAGGAGAGCGCCTCGGCCCTCGGCAAGCGATAGCGCCAAGCCATCAGCAAGGTCCCCCCCCCGAAGACGAGGACGACGTTGAAGAGAACCTGTCCGCGCAACGATGACAGCGCATCGATATTCATCGGCACGATCAGGATCAGGACCCACATCAACGCGTAGATGACCGGCACTCTTCTTGCAAACAGCGCAGCGGGCCCAAGCGCCCGTTCCTGCACGGCTCCGCCGACGACCAGATGCTCAGAGTCGAGAGTCTTCACCGCAGCCCATGCCGCCAGCCCTGCGGCCGCGCAGGAGACAAGGAAAGTCACCGCCAGCATTGGTAAGTCAAAGTTGCCAGCCAGAATCTCGCGAACAGCCACGCTAACATTCGCGATCGGGACGAGGACGATGGCGGATCGCAACCGAAGCGAGGGCAAGACGGCGGCGAGAGCGGGCAGCAGGCTGAGCAGATAGGCCGGGAAGAAATAGAGTTGGGCTTCCTTGTAACCCTTCGCCCGGCCCGAGATCAGCAAAAGAACCCCCGCCGCGAGACAGGCCACGGGCACCAGAAGCAGGAGAAGAGTCAGCGCGACCGCCGGCGTCACCGCTCCGAGGAACCCCTCGGGAAGGTCGAAGAGGTCGAACCCCACATAGACCGCAAGGTTTACGACCTGGCTGACCGCGATGAACAGTGCGAAGGCCAGCGCAAGCAACAGCTTGGCAGCGACAATCTCCAGCCGCGTACAGGCCGTTGTCAGGAGTGTCTCGAGGCTCCCGCGTTCCTTCTCTCCCGCGATCGAATCGGTGGCAACCACCGACCCTCCACTCATTACCAGCATGACGAGGAAGAGTACGAGGAAGCGACCGAGCTGCACACCGGACTCCTGGCTGCGAGACGCCAGGCTCTCCGCCTCAACCGGATACAAGTCTTCCTCCGAGAAGGATGGCAACATCTCCTGCCGGCGCTCGTGGCGCAGCGCAACCAGGCGCCTTCTCAACGCGCGCATGCCCTCCCGGGACCCATCCCGGTCAGCGCGAAAAACAAGATTCACCTGCGGCGCATCCACCTCATCAGTCTCAGACTCATCTGCCTCCTCGCTGCCATGCTCTCGCGCCTCCTCGCGTCCCAATCCCTCGACGAATAGATGGATGCGCTGCTCGCGCACGTCGTCTCGGGGTGTCTCGCTCGCGACTTCCTCGAAGTGATAGGCGCCTTGGGAACTCTGCGAACTCCCCTCCCCCGCGTCGTCCAGCTCCAGGGCCAACGCGTCCTTGACGAGCTGTCGAGCCCACGCCTCTTCAGTCCCCCCAAGCGCATAGCGGTATACCGTCGCCTCGAGACGGGCCGCGCGCGCCGACTCGACATAACTCGAGGCAAAAAAAATCAGCGGCATCACCAGCAGCGGCAGGAGTACCGACAGCAGCACCGTGCGCCTGTCGCGCAGCGTCATCCGCAGCTCACAGCGGAAGAGCGTCGCAACCAGGGGCCAGCGAAGCCTTGCGGCACCCTCAGTCATGGCTCTCTCTCATGAATTCCAGGAAGATGTCCTCGAGGTAGTGCTTGCCAGTCTCTTCTCTCAGACCGTTCAATGTGTCGCAAGCCAGGATCCGGCCGCGATGAATGATCGCGATACGGTCACAGATCTTCTCCGCTTCACTCATCACGTGAGTCGAGAAGAGGATCGTCTTGCCCTCCTCGCGGAATTCGCGGATCACGTCCTGCATCTCGATCGCCGCCATCACATCGAGAGCCACGGTCGGCTCGTCAAAGATCAGTACGGGAGGATCGTGCGCGACCGTGCGCGCCAGCGAGACACGTTGCTTCATTCCGCTTGAGAGCTTGTCAACGCGCACGTCTACGAACTCCTCGATGCCGAAACGATCGACGAGAGACCGCACGCGATTCTCGATCTCTGCCTCGGGATACCCGTTGATCCGGGCGAAGAACTCGAGGGTCTCTCGCGCCGTCAGACGCGGATAGAGTGCGGTCGACGCGGAGTAAAACCCCAGATGCGCCCGCACCTCACCACTGCTCTCGAGCACGTCATAGCCCATCACACTCGCATGGCCCCCGCTCGGCTTGAGCACGGTCGAGAGAAGACGCAAGGTCGTCGTCTTACCCGCCCCATTGGCTCCGAGCAAACCGAAAATCTCTCCGCGATGGCACTCGAAGTCGATCTCATCGACAGCGCGGAGCTCCCCCCGGGACTCGTCATGGAAAACCTTCAGCAGGCCCCTCGCCACGACGGGCGCCTCAACACTCACGTTTGACTCCTCCGGATGATCCGCTCCTTGAGAAAACGGAAGAAGCTCCCACTGTAGGAACCGATAAGCACGTCCTCGAAGCGCAGGACGCGCTGGGCGAGCAGCAATACTGCGGCAACAAGAACCAGTTCCACCGCAACCGCCACAGCGATCAAAGGCCACTGGAAGGTACCCGAGATCGCCTCACGAAACACGAGCGCGATGTTGACGATGGGAACCAGGGCGAGCTTCGGCGTCAAGACGATTCCGGGGCTGTTGATGAACAGCATTGGCAGGAAGGAGACGACGTACAGCGGGGCTGCCATCGACTGGCCCTCCTTGAAGGTTCGCGCAAACGAGGCCAACAACATCATCCCCGCCGAGATGAACAAGGCAAGTAGCAGTGCTCCGGCCGCGATAACGGGAATGGAGGCAAGGGGGATCTTGAACTCCATGTTCTTGCCCGTCGAAGCGAGCATCGGCGCGAAAATCGCCCGCATCGATACCAGCATCGCAAAGAGATTCAAGAGACCCGCCGCACAGGAGAGCGTCGTGACGTAGAGATACTTCGCAGTGATGATGCTCCCGGGAGATGCTGCGGTGCTCACGAGAGTCTCCCAAGTCCCGCGCTCCCTCTCCCCGGCCGTCGCGTCCACCGCAGGGTACATAGCCCCCGCAGAAACCATAATGATCAAGAACATCGGCACGATCAGACCCATGATGAATTGCCCCATCTGTCGAGAACTCGCCAAGTTCTCCGAAGCCACCGAGTACTGCTGCCATACCTCCTCTCCGAGACCTGCGCGCTTGGCCTCATCTTCCATTCGCTCCGTCCTGAGCGAATCGAGCGATTCGACAATTCGCGTCTCTGCGACTGCAGATCGGTCCTTCGACCCATCGTAAACGACGTGATACTTCCGGAACTCCGGAGACAACTCTGCTGCCGCGGGCATCAGCTCGATCCACGCATCGAGCTCCCCCGATCGGATCCGAGATCTGATGTCCAAGTGCGACGGGAGCAGGATCTCAACCGAAACCCGTTCGTCGCTCTCAAGCGCTTCGAAGACCCTTGTACTCTCGACATCGGCAGATGATGCAATGCGCGAAACCTGACTCTCGCTTTGTCCCATCACGAAGGTGAGTCCCGACATGATGCCCCACATCAGGAGCGGGTACAGCAACAACGGAATCAATATGCTCCCGACAACGATCGAGCGTTCACGGAGCGCAGAGCGCAGTTCCATTCGGTAGAGAATGCCGATCTCACGCCACTTCAAACCCTCGCCTCCCTCGCGCCTCCGTCCGTTTGCGGCCACCGGAACACCAGCCTATGCTAGCGTACTTATCTATGGGAAACGTCAATTACTTATCCATTTGCTTCGAGAGCAACGCTCTCGCGAGGTGATGAAAATGCCGAAAATCAACCTGCCTTCCGAGATCACCGATGACATGAGAGAGGCCAAGAAGGACTACCTCGATCGTCACACCCCCCACGTGGTGGCACCGGCCAAGGTCGCCAAGGGCACACCCTTCCAGGTCAAGGTCAAGATGGGCGCCGACTACGTCCACCCGGACGTCGATGACCACTACATTCAGTCCATGCAGCTCTTCAACGGCGAAACCCTGCTGGCGACCGCGATCTACACGCCGGGCGCCACGACGCGCGGCATGGATCCGGCGACCGGGTTCTCCGAAGCAACCTTCACCGTGGCCCTCGCCAGGAAGGCCAAGCTCACCGCCATGTCCTATTGCACCAAGCATGGGACCTGGATGAGCGAAGAGGTCGCCGTCGAAGTCGAGTAAGACCCTCGCCTTCATAGCACATCCGGTTGC
>JANTFM010000246.1 GCA_024763475.1 Acidobacteriota bacterium
CTCTTTGCTCTGGCCCGCCATCGATGGAGCGCACGCGAAGGCAGGCGCGCGCATGGTCGAGCTGTGGGGCCTTCCCCCCGAGTACGCCATGATCGTCGGCGCCCACCACCAGGTCCTCATCGAGGGCTTTCCCCATCCCCTCGCCGCAACGGTGTGCCTGGCCGAGCAACTCTCCGGGGAGCTGGGGCTCGCACTCAAGCCCGGGGAAGGCGGCCAGGGACCGGAGGACCCCAGCCTCGCCCGCCAGGGACTCATCGACGGCTCGGACCCGCTCACCCTCGAGCGGGCCCGCGAGGCCCTTGACCTGAGCGACCAAGTTCTCGATCTGGTCCGCAAGGACGCGAAGGAGTGGGCCGCGGGTGAGCAGCTCGCCACCAAGGGCTGATCCAGCCAGCGCTGCTATCATGTGCGCTCTATGGTCATCCACTCCACCGTCGGCCCATCGGCCCGCTGGCCGGTCTTCGTAGCGATTGCCGCGATCTCGATGGCGGTGATCGTCTTCGAGATCGCCCTCCTGCGCGTCTTCTCGTTCACGATCTGGCACCACTTCGCGTTCATGGTGATCAGCGTCGCACTCCTGGGCTTCGGGATCAGCGGGACCTGGCTGCAGCTGCGGCCCGGAGCCGGTCGGCCCCTAAGGGGAAAGAGCGGCGCCTATGCCTTGGCCTTCGGCGTCAGCGCGTGGATCGCCGTGCTGATCGTGCCTCGCATCCCTTTCGATCCGACGGCCAGCGGTGAACTGGGGCGCCAGCTCGCGTTCCTTGGTGCCTACTACCTGGTGCTCGTCGTGCCCTTCACCTTCGCCGGCCTCGCGATCGTCACCCTGCTCCAGGGCTTCGCGCGCGAGGTGAACCGCCTCTACGCGGCGGACCTCGCGGGAGCCGGCGTCGGCGCAGCACTCGCGGTGTGGAGCCTGGGGGTCGTGCGCGCCGAGGGGACACTGCTGCTGGTCATCTTCCTGGCGGCCGCAGGCTCGCTGCTGCTCTCGTGGGCCGAGGGCACGCGTCGGCGCAGCCTGGCCGCCGCGGCGATCCTGGCCGTCCTCGCCCTCGCCGCGCTGCCCTGGTCGGAGACGATCCTGTCGATCCCGCCCGGAGTCAGCAAGGGCCTGACGACCTGGACGCTGAATCCCGAACAGACCCCCGGCGCGAAGTACCTCTTCAGCCGCTGGAACGCCCTCGCCCGCGTCGACGTGGTCGACAACTGCAACTCACCCCCCTGGCTCATCAACCCCGAGCGGCCTTCCCCGATGCCCGAACAGCTTCACCTGGTCCTCGATGGCGACGCAACCACGGCGCTGATCAAGTTCGATGGACAGCTCGAGAAGCTCGCGTTCCTCGATACGATGCTGCCCGCGGCCGCGATGCAGGCTCTGCACCCCGAGCGCGTGCTCGTGATCGGCGCGGGGGGCGGCGTCGATGTCCTCGCGGCCCTGCGGCACGGCGCCCGCCACGTCGATGCGGTCGAGATCAATCCGATCGTCGCCGACCTCGCCGCGCACCGGTTCCGCAAGGAGGGCGGCGGCATCTTCCAGCGCGACGAGGTGACCCTTCACGTCGCGGAGGGTCGCGCCTTCGTGAGGCGCTCTGAAGACAGCTACGACGCGATCCAGATCTCGCTGATCGACACCTGGGCGGCAACGGCCTCCGGGGCATACAGCCTCGCGGAGGGCTATCTCTACACCGTCGAGGCCTTCGCGGACTACCTCTCCCACCTCGATGACGACGGCGTGCTCGTCGTCTCCCGCTGGGGCTGGGCACCACCCCGGGAGATGCTCAGGCTCTGCACCGTGGCCGACGCCGCGCTGCGGCGGATCGGCGCCAAGACGCCCGCCGATCACATCGTCATTCTCGGCTCGGGCCGCTTCGGCAGCGTCATCGTCAAGAACACTCCGTTCACGAAAAGCGAGTTGAAAGCCCTGGCCGAGGTCTCCGCCCGCAACGCCTTCCACCCGATCTACGCGCCGGGCCTCGAGGCAGGCGGACCCTTCGGCGAGTTCCTTCGCAGCGAGGACAAGGCGGCGTTCCTTGCGTCCTACGTCTACGACGTCTCGCCCGTGACCGACGACCGCCCCTTCTTCTTCCAGTTCGGACGCTGGCAGAGTCTCGACCTCTTCGGCGCAAGCTGGAAGGCCTCGATGCTCGTCCTGTCAGGACGCCTCGTCCTGATCGCGATCCTGCTTCAAGCGCTGCTGCTCTCCCTCGTCCTGCTCGCCGGGCCCTTCGCGCTCGCGCACATCAAGGGAGAGGCCGCTCCCCCGGGGGCGCCCTCCGCCGTCGTGTACTTCCTCGGTATCGGCCTGGCCTTCATGCTGGTCGAGATCGCGCTGATGCAGCGCTTCACCCTCTTCCTCGGATCCCCGCTCCATGCGACGGCGCTGATCCTCGGCGCCCTCCTGCTCGCCGCGGGCGCGGGCAGCGCCCTCTCTCCCCGTCTCGCGCCCCTCGCCCGCAGCCCGTGGATGGCCTTCGCCGCGCTCATCGCGACCATCGCGGCCTACACCGTCCTGCTGCCGCTGATCTTCGGCGCGCTGCTCGACCTCTCCCTCGCGGGACGCACCCTGGTGAGCATCCTGCTCGTCTTCCCGATCGGTCTCGTGATGGGAGTCCCCTTCCCCGCGGCCATCGCCCGCCTCGAGGCCTCCGGCGGCGGGTCCCTCATCGGCTGGGCCTGGGCAGCCAACGGCTGCGCCTCGGTCCTCGGCCCGCTCCTGGCCGTACTCCTCGCGATCGACCTCGGCCTGAGCACCGTCACCCTGGCCGGTGCAGCGATCTACCTCGCAGCGTACGTCGCCTACGGGCCCTGGTGGAGACGCGGAAAATCCAGCACCGTGCTCGACACGGCCAAGCACTGAAGCGGCACCTCAACAGCTGCTCGAAAACGAGGTCGAGACGTTCCAGATAGCCGCGCGTCTCGTTGTCGTGGGCGCCAGGCATGCTCATAGCTGACAGGACTGGTATGCGAGTCCCCCCGGCACGGTCGACACGGCGCGGACAAACGACGGCCCTCCCCTCCTGATCGCTCGGGCAAACCAGGAGGGGAGGGCTGTGATGCGGGAACTCAGGGGCAGCTGCCGAGTTCCTGGGTCGGCGCACAGGTCGGGCTACCGGGTGGGCGTTCCACGCCGCTGGAGCTTCGACCGTAGGATCCCTCGTCGTTGCGGTTGTAGGGCACGACCAGGTAGTAGGCGTTCACGATGGAAGGCGTGATGTCCTCCGTGAGGTCTCCGCCCGTGTCGGTGCAGGTCACCGCACCGTGGCTGTACCAGCTTCCCAGGGTGCCCTCGTGGATGCCGTAGTCCTCGGCACCCGCAGAGCAGCTGGGCTGCCAGCTGAGCGTCAGATCCCCCGCCACCAGTGTGGACTTTGCCACGGTCATCGTGGGCGGGATGTGGCCTGGCGTGGCAAGAAAGGAGAGCGCGTCGGCGCGGGCCGTAATGGGCCAGGCGGGATCGAACGCGTAGGAGGAGAACGCCATCGCCGCGGGATCCCACGACACGAGCTCTCCCGGAAGATAGGTCGAGGTCGACAGGGTCGTCGGCACGTCGAAGCTCATGATGACGAGTCCGCCCCGGAGGTCCGCCCCGCAGAGATCGCTGCTTGACGGCACGGGAGGAGTCGCCGCGGAGGCGTCGAAATAGAGCGACCAGACGCCGCCTGCGCGCTTGACGAGGTCCGCCGGATCGAGGGTGAGTGCGCCAAGCGAGGTGGGCGCGGCGAAGCTGACGACCAGAGTACCCCTGTCTCCGCCGTCGAGGAAGACGGCGTCGATGTCTGCGTCGCTCGGGACACCCGCGACGGCCCCGGAGAAGAAGACGCTGTAGACCACGCCATCGAAGCGGATGACATCCCGTGGCTCGAACCACGCGCCGCTTCCTGGCGGCAGCTCTGTCGCGACTTCGACCGAAAAGAGCCAGTCGCCGCTGTTCATCCGGTGCAATGCGTCGATCGCGGTGCCCACCGGAAGGTTGCGATCGAGGCTGTAGATGCCGCTGTCGCTGCGCGCGATCCCCCAGGGAAGATAGACCGACACCGCCGCGCTGGGGTCATCCGTCGGGACGTCGGGTGAGAAGTAGTAGGACACCGCATACGCGGGAGTCGTCGCCAATGCGAGAAGCCCAAGGTGCAGCAGTAGCCTTTTCATGGCTTGCCTCCTAGCGGGACGAGACATCGTCCCGGATGGCCTCCAGAACATCAGCAACCCGGATTCGGGCCCATGTTGTCGGAGAAAGAACTGTTGCCGGGACCGTCAACGCAGACGTCCGGAGAGAGACAACCCGGGGGGTTCGCCATGCATCCGGACGGCGGCGCGCCGTTGGCGCGGACGGTGTTTCTGCCGAAGGTGTTGTCCGTCGCGAAGTTGCTGAGGAAGAGCCCTGCCATGCCGTTGCGCGTCAGGAGATTCCGATCGATGTGGTTTCTCAAACCGTCGCAATAGATCCCGTTCCCGGTGTTCCCGCTCGAGACGTTATTGAGCACCAGCATGTCCTGGCTCGTGCTCAGCAGCGCGATGCCCTCAACCTGGGCATTGAAAACCAAGTTATCGAGGACCCTCGAGGCCCGGGCGCTTTCGAAGACGATGCCCATCCCCACGGTTCCCATAACCGTGTTCTCACTGACGAGACAGGCCGTGCAGTCGTTGGCCCGGATCCCGTCTCCCGCGGTCGTCGTCGCGATGCGGTTGTTCTGGATCGCCACGCTGTTGCCGAGGAGCACCGTGATGCCACCGAAGCAGTCCTTGATCTGGTTGTCGGCGATCGTTCCTTCGACCGGCATCATCGAGGGGGTGTTATCGACATAGATGCCATCACCGCCCTCGTTGGAGACCACGTTGCGGCGCAGTGCGACCACGGCAATCTCGCTGAGATAGAAACCGGCGGCACCCTGGCCGTAGGCCTTGACATCCTCGATGACGACCTTCTGCCCCTGGACGGCATGGACCGCCTCGAGCGTCCCCCCCGCCAAGGTGCCGTTGCGAATCGTCAGCACATCCACTCCTGAGGAACGGATGATCGGCTGGTCGGAGCCATGGATCATGAAGCCGTTGAGATCGATATCGACGGTGGTCGTCCCCGGCAGAATGTCGATGGCGGGGCCTCCGATCGGCGCCAGGACGTCACGGGTCAGGATGTACTTCCCCTCCTGGCCGGGCCCGATGGTGAGGGGCTGCCAGACCGGATTGCGACCCTCACCGGCAAACGCGGGAATGAAGCACGAGGACAAGAGCAGCAGAGCAACCAAAGTACGCAACAATCGAGACATCACTTTTCTCCTTCCGGATGGGCGGCCTCCCCCAAAGCTCAAGCGTGCGTGCGACAGGCGGAACGCTTCGCAAGGAGCCAGCATGGTTCATCCCTGTAGATGCCCGGCGACGTGTGTTTCACAGCGAAGTGTTCACTTTCTCAGACCCGCATGTTTCGGGAGTCTTCGCGTCGAAACGCCGTAGGTGCATGCTGGATTGCCCGCGCAGAACAATCCCCGACGGAGCTGTGGTCGCAGGTCATTCTGCAGGGAGGGATTTGCGAGCACGGGCGAGACGGCCCGCAAGGGCCTGACCTGCGAGCAGGTACGGGGTTTCGGACGAAGGGCTCATGCCTCGTCCAGATCGAAGGGCGTTTCGATCGCCGCAGGGCTCCTACAGCCGATCGAGCAGGTCCGCCGCCCGCGAGGCATAGATTCCCCCCGCGTCTCGTGACGCTTCGAGGGCTCGCCGCGCCTCACTCAGGTGGCCGAGCGCGAGCTGCGACACGCCCTCGAACCAGGCCGCGGCCCCCTCGGGCAGGTCCTCGCTTCGCGCGCGCTGCCGGGCCCGTGAGAGGAGTCCCCTCGCCTCCTCGTACTCGCCCATGCGAAGCTGGCAGATGCCCCGGTAAAGGAGTGCGTCCGCCCCTTGGGGACCCTCTTCGCCGAGCAGGGCGAGGAGCCGCTCTGCCTCATGGTAGTTCTGCCCACGATAGGCGTTCCCCGCGGCGCGCCATCCCTGCGCAGGGTCGGCCCCTCCCCGGAGGGTCGGAGGACGGGCGAAGTCCATCGCTTCGACCACGACCACGCCGCCGTCCGGGAGACGAATGCTGCTGGAAGCGGCACCCTGCCCCAGGAACACGGAACTCAGGCTCAGCACGACCAGCGCACACGCGGCCAGGAGGACCGCGGCAGAGCTCCAGGCGTGGATCCCGCGGCCGCTCCTCCCCATGGCACGCCGCCAGAGACGCTTCTCGATCAACGGGGCCTG
>JANTFM010000247.1 GCA_024763475.1 Acidobacteriota bacterium
AGAGCCAGGACCAAGCACGCCGCCCAACCAAGTTTGCGCATCGACACACCTCCTGAGGATTGATTCTGCACGAAGCCACGGTCTCGCGGAACCCCGCTGGGTGTTTTACGAGGACCGGCGCTTCTTGTTACAGGGCCATGCGAAGAAATTTCTCTTGGCAGGATATCTGGGCAGCAATTTCGATAGACTGGGCCCCAGCCGATTCCGGCCCGGAAGAAACGGAGCGTGTCGGCCTCGGGAGAACAGCATGGCGAAGTGCGAGTCCTGTCAGACGGAATGCCACCAGGGCGCGAGTCACTGTTCCAAGTGCGGTGCGCCCATGACGGATAGCTCCGTCATGGAGACCCAGACCTTCGCCGACAACAGTCCGCTCCCCGAGCGGTCACGTCCCCCCAGTTCCGCCGCCTCGGCACTGGGACTGTCCCACGGACGCCAGGAGCCGACGGACTACGCTCCAGGCCGACTTCTCGGAGGACGTTACCGCATCGTCGGTCTCCTGGGGCGGGGGGGCATGGGACAGGTCTATCGGGCCGACGATCTCACCCTCGGCCAGGCCGTCGCGCTGAAGTTCCTCCCGGAAAGCGTCGCGGAGGACTCATCCTGGTTGAAACGCTTCCGCGAGGAGGTCCGCGTCGCGCGCCAGGTCTCCCATCCTAACGTCTGCCGGGTTCACGATATTGGAGAGGCCGAGGGCAGGGTCTTCCTCAGCATGGAGCTCGTCGATGGAGGGGATCTCGCCTCCCTCCTCAAGCGTGTGGGACGCTTGCCCAGGGAGCGCGGACTCGAGATCGCGCGTCAGCTCTGTGCCGGGCTTGCGGCGGCGCACGACAAGGGCGTATTGCACCGGGACCTCAAGCCAGCGAACGTGATGATCGACAGCGAAGGCAAGGTGCGGCTCACCGACTTCGGCCTTGCTGGTCTCGAAGGCGGGTTCGAGGGGAAGGAGATTCGCTCGGGAACCCCGGCCTACATGGCTCCGGAGGCCCTGGCGGGAGAAGAAGTCACGCAGCGCAGCGACATCTATGCCCTCGGACTCCTGCTCTCGGAACTCTTCACCGGGTCCCGGACCCACGGCGCGAGCGTCGCGGAAGGGTCCCCGCAGCAACCGGGGAGCAGCAGACCTAGCTCAGGTCTCGAGCACGGATCCGACCTGGACCCGGAGATCCAGCGCGTCATTGAGCACTGTCTCGAGGCGGAACCCTCGCGACGACCCGCGTCCGCGCTCGCCGTCGCGATGGCCTTGCCGGGAGGCGATCCCCTGGCGGCAATGATGGCAGCGGGCGAGACCCCCTCGCCCGAACTCGTCGCGCAGGCCGGCGACGTCGGAGCCCTTTCCCGCCCCAAGGCCTGGAGCCTGCTCCTGTTCATCATCCTGGGCTTCGCCGCGATCGGCTGCGTCGAGAATGGACGCTCCCTGCTGTCTCAAGCCACGCCACCCTCGCCCGCCGTCCAACTCGATCACGCCCACGCCACCCTCGCCCAGCTCGGCTACAGCGACCCGGCGGTGGACACGGCATACGGCTACACCGTGGATGACGAAGCGCTCTCCCAAGTCAACGATGGAGAATTGACGGAGGAGGGAATGGACCGGCTCCGGAAGGGCGATCCTCCCGTCATCCGCTTCTGGCTCCGTGAGTCCCCGGCCATGCTCGTGCCTACGGGTCTCCTGGGAATGGTGAACGCGGAGGATCCACCGCAGAACCTGGCGGGGATGATCTATGCCACTTTCGACTCCCGGCACCTTCTGCACTCGCTGGAGGTCGTCCCGGACCGCGACAGCCACTCGGAGCTACTGACGGGCGAGGAGAGTTGGAATGCACTCCTCGGACTCGCCGGGCTGGATCCCCAGGCTCTCGAGGAGACGAAACCCCTCTGGACCCCTCCGCACTTCGTGACCGAGACTCGAGCCTGGGTCGAGAAAGACCCCAAGGACCCCGACCGGATCCTCCGTGTTGAAGCAGGCGCCGTGGGAGGGCGCGTCTCCCACCTGCGCCGCTCGCGAGACTGGAAGGATGTGAAGAGCCACTCACGGGGGAACACCACGGCAACGTCCAACTCGGCGCGGCTCGCCAGCACGCTCATCTTCTTGCTGGTCCTGGGGGCAGGCGGCCTGCTTGCGAGACATAACCTCCGCCTGGGCCGGGGGGACACGAAGGGTGCGAGGACGCTGGCCGGCACCGTGCTCTTCCTCGGCTTTCTGGCATGGGCGTTCTCGGCCCACCATGTCTCTTCACCCGCTGAAGAACTTGATCTGCTCGTCACCGGGCTGGGCGTTCATCTGTTCAGGGCCGCCGTCACCTGGCTGCTCTATGTCGCCCTCGAGCCCCTTGTGCGGCGACACTGGCCGCACAGACTTATCTCCTGGAATCGCCTGCTCGCACGGCGCGTCATGGATCCACTCGTCGGACGGGACCTGCTGGTCGGCGTGGCTTTCGGCATTCTGCTCGGCATCTACATCTCGGCCGCGACCTGGCTACAGCAAACGATTGAGGGCGAGGCGAGTCTGTCTGCAACCGGCATCAGCTCCCTCGTAGGCTCCGGGCTGGTCCTCGGCCGGGTCGCCTCGATCTGCTCGAATGCGATCTTCGGCGGGATCTTCGTCACGATCATGATTTTTCTCGCGCGACTCGTGCTGCGCAGGACCTGGGCCGCCGTCACCTTGGCAGGCCTGTTCATGCTGCTCGAAACAGCCGCGAGCACCGACAATCTCTGGGTGAGCCTCCCCGCAGCCGCTGTTCTCTTTGCGGTGATCTTGTTTACGCTTCTGCGCTACGGCCTTCTTCCGCTCGCCGCCACCGTCTTGACTCTGAATCTCGTGGAGAACTTCCCCATCACGCTCCCCCCACCCGAGCGCTTCCTGCACGTCTCGGCGATTCCTGCCGCATTCCTGCTGATTCTCACGATCGGGGCGTTCACGGTCTCTCTCGGGCGCAAGAGCTGGTTCGGATCGACGACGCAGTAGCAACACCGCGATCGTTCAGCTCGGAGTCGTTGGGAGTTCTTCGTCTGTTTCGTCTGGAAGATACGGCATTTCGATCGAAGGGCTCATGAATCTTGCGAGCTAAAGAACCATCGTGACGGCTTCGTGGGAAGAGAGCGCCCGATAGATTTTGTCGAGTTGCTCGCGGCTGCGCGCGGTGAAGTTCAAGGTGACCGCCAAGTACTTCTCGCCCGTACTGGATCGCAGGTGGCAAGTCCCGAGGTCATCCGCGGGCACAAACGGGGAGACGATCGAGACGACGAGAGCCTCGAAGGTGGCGGAATTCAGACCCACAACCTTCAGATTGAAGTCGTGAGGGAACTTGAGCAGCTCTTCCTGGGCATCGTTCGCGGCATCGCTCATGGCGCCGATCATCCCAGACAGGCCCCGAGCCCGCCACTGCCCCCCGTCAAACGCCCCCACGCGCTGTGTCCCAGCGATGACAGGTCGTGGCCTGCCGGGCACACACAACCGGCGGGAAGGACCCTAACTGAGCATTCTGGAGCCTTCCGTGACCTTCCGCAGCTGGTACGCGTCTTGCGATCTAACAGATCACTCTCCACGGAGGATCCGCAATGAACCCGAATGCGCCGCCTGCTCGCCTCTCTCTCGCCCCGTCAGTCGTTGTCCTGAACCTGCTGTTGATCACCCTCCTCCTAGGCGTGGCGCCGCCCCTGTCCCGGGCAGCCACAGATGAGGAGCACCCGCCGCATGCGACGAGCTGGCAGGCCGGCGACCCGGTCCGCCTCGACGAGCTCTCCGCCGGCGAACTGATGTGGACGAGCGATCAGGGCCTGATCGCTCTGCCGGTGATCGAGACAAAGGTCCTCCTCGAGGTCCACGGCGTCATGCTCAGCGGACGACTCACCCAACGCTTCAGGAATCCGAGCGAGGAGGTCATCGAGGTCACCTATCTCTTCCCCCTTCCGGAACGCGCGGCGGTGAGCCGGATGGAACTGGTGATCGGCACACGACGCATCATCTCCCGGGTGGAGGAAAGGGCCGAGGCCAGGCGGAGCTACGAGAAAGCACGCGCCGACGGCCACAAGGCCGCGCTGGCGAGTCAGCAGCGCCCGAATCTCTTCACTGTCCGCGCGGCCAACATCAACCCCGGAGAGGAGATCGACGTCGAACTCTCCTTCGTGCAGGAAGTCGAGCTCAGGGACGGGCTCTACGGCCTTCGCTTTCCGATGACCTTCACCCCCCGCTTCAGCAGCCCTCGACGAAGACCGGATGACGTGGCTGAGGATCGCGAACTCCCCGATGACCGAGAGGACTGGAGGGAGCGCATGAGTGCGGATTGCGAACGCCCCGATGACCGAGAGGACTGGAGGGAGCGCATGAGTGCGGATTGCGAACGCCCCGATGACCAAGAGGGCTGGAGGGAACGCGTGAGTGCGGATTGCGGACTCCCCGATGACCAAGAGGGCTGGAGGGAGCGCGTGAGTGCGGATTGCGGACTCCCCGATGACCAAGAGGGCTGGGGGGAGCGCGTGAGTGCGGATTGCCAACGCCCCGATGACCAAGAGGGCTGGGGGGAGCGCGTGAGTGCGGATTGCGGACTCCCCGATGACCAAGCGGGCGCCTCCTTCGTCTCGCCGAGGAATCCATCGTTCCCCGTCGTATCGCTGGAGGCGCGCCTCGATGCTGGCCTCGAGCTGGAAGCGGTCAGCTCAGCCTCCCATGAGATCAGTATCCACTGGGAGGGAGAGACCTGGGTGATCACACCAAAGGACGACACGCTCATCGCAGACCGGGACTTCCTTCTCAGTTGGAAACCCCTCAATGGCGCCGCAGCCCGGGCGAGCTTCCTCACAGAGCGACGCGAGGACGGCCTCTACGGGCTGCTAATGGTCATTCCACCTCGGGACGACTCTCCCGCGGCGAGCGGAATGAGCACCGAGACCGTGTTCGTCGTGGACATCTCAGGCTCGATGCAGGGCAGCTCCATCCGGCAGGCGCGCGAGGCTCTCTCTGCCGCCCTGAGCCGCCTTCGCCCCGATGACAGCTTCAACATCATTGTGTTCAACGACGAGCAGAAGATCTACAGCAGAACCTTCCTACCGGCAACTGACGGCGAAATCCGTGCCGCAACAGACTGGGCGGGGCGGCTTGAGGCGGACGGCGGAACGGAGATCCTTCCCGCCTTGCGCTTGGCCTTGCGCCTGTCGCGGGGCGAAGAGCACGCGGCGGCGCGCCGCATCATCTTCCTGACCGACGGTGCCGTGAGCGATGAACGGGCCGTCTTTGACCTGGTCGCGAGCCAACTCGGTGACGTCCGTCTGCACACGATCGGCATCGGATCCGCTCCGAATACCTGGCTGATGCGCAAGATGGCGGACTTCGGGCGGGGTCGCTCGACCTTCATCGGCAATCTCGGGAGCGCGGACAACGAGATCGACGCCTTCCTCGCGAGCATCGATCGTCCGGTGATGCGGGACCTGCAGGTGGAGTTCGTCGGAGACGCTCCTCTCGAAACCTGGCCTGCGCGGCTCCCTGACCTCTATCCCGGAGACCCACTGGTCGCCTCCTTCCTCTTCGCTCCAGGCAGTTCACCGCAGCGAGCCATTCTCCACGGACGGCTCGCCGGAAATGATCTGCGACTCGACCTCGCCATCGCAGAACTCAACTCCTCGCCAGACACGAGTCCCGGCCTCGCCACGCGCTGGGCTCGGGGAAAAGTTGCGTCTCTGCTCGACAGTCTTCACGAGGACGCGGACGCCCAGACGGTGCGCGCATCGGTGATTGACCTCGGTCGGCGCTTCCACCTGATCACCCCCTACACGAGCCTCGTCGCCGTCGAGCTCTTCCCCAGTGCCTTCGAAGACCAGCGATCCCTCCGCGTTCCGAACGCCCTTCCAGCAGGCATGCCGATGCTGATGCTCCCCCGCAGCGGAACCCTCGGCCCGCTTCTGATACTCGTCGGCCTGCTCCTCGTCGGCAGCGGCGGCCTCCTGCTCCTGCTCCCCGCCTGCTTCACCGCCCACACCCCGTCGCCCCCTCCCTCGACAATTCGGCACACGCCACCAGAGTTCGGAGAGTTCGGTGCCAGCTACCGATCTCGAGAGTCCGGTGCCAGCTACCGATCTCGTACGCTGAGTTCGGTGCCAGCTACCGATCGCCTTAGTTCGGTGCCAGCTACCGATCGCCTGAGCTGGAAAACGCCGAGAGTTCGGTGACTGGCACCGAACTCG
>JANTFM010000248.1 GCA_024763475.1 Acidobacteriota bacterium
CACCGCACCCATCGCGGCGTCCAGGTCGAGCAGATTGTTGAAGGAGAGGGCCTTGCCCTGGAGCGTCACCGCACGCGGCAGCGTCGGCTCGTTGCCCTGTTGCTCCGCGTAGAACGCGGCGCGTTGATGAGGGTTCTCTCCGTAGCGCAGATCCTGCACCTTTTCGAGCTCGAGTTCGATCTTCTGGGGGAAGAGCGAATCGGCCACCTTCCGTGATCCGTCGGGTTCGAGCTGGTTCAGGTAGGAATAGATTGCCGTATCGTAGGAGGCCGTGTGCTGGAAGGCCTTCCTGGCGAGCAGGAAGCGCGTCCGGTCCGTCACACCGCCGTTATCCGCGATCTCGGCGAGGATCATGTCGTAGTCGAGCGGGTCGACGACCGAGGTCACGTCGTGGAAGTTCTTGGCCGCGGCGCGGACCATCGTCGGGCCGCCGATGTCGATCATCTCGACGATCTCGGAGATCCCGATGCCTTCCATTCTCGCGGTCTTCTCGAAGGGGTAGAGATTCACCACGACCAGATCGATCGGCTGAATCCCCTGCTTCGCCAGGTCATCGAGGTGCTTCTCATTGTCACGGATGGCGAGAATGCCGCCATGAACTTTCGGGTGGAGGGTCTTGACCCGCCCGTCGAGCATCTCCGGGAACCCCGTCAGATCCGCGACCCGCGTCAGCGGGACGCCTGACTCCTCGAGCATGCGGGCCGTTCCGCCGGTTGAGAAGATCTCGACTCCCGCTTCGGCGAGCGTGCGGCCGAACTCGACGATGCCGTCCTTTTCGTAGACGGAGATCAGGGCGCGCCGCACGGGCGTGATTCGGGTGTCCTTGAGCGAGGAATTCATGGGAGTCTCCTGGCAGACGCTTCTGCCTGGGCGCGCTGTCCTGGCGCGTCCTGTTCGATAAACGGGTGTTGACAGGGGTCCGGGAGTGTCGCGGTCCCCGCGAGATCTCCGTGAGCTTCGTTCCAGGCGTAAAGCCAGGCCCGTGCCGTCGCCGTGACGGCGAGGGAGATCTCGAGTGAAGCGGCTGCGAAGGCCACGGAGCGGTCGTCAAAGTCCTGGGGCAGGCTCTTCCTGCCCCGGGGGAAGTAGCTCAGGGCGATCGCGTCGTAGTCGCGGCGGGCGCGGGCCGCCACCGAGCGGGCGAAGGCTTCAACCTCGGCGCGAGCCAGTCGGGGGTCCGCGTATCCGTCGAAGGTGATGCTGATTCTTGGTAGCTTGCGTTCCACGTAGCGCGAGAACTTCGAGTAGAACTCCGCCTCCCGGGCATGGTCTTTTCCGACGTTCAAGGCGAAGGAGAGGTCTGCCGTCCTCATCGCGATCTCGCCGAAGAGCCGAGCGACGTCTCCCATGGGTCGACGGGAGCCTACCGCGCTCGCCGTTTCCGAGATGGCCGCGGCGAGGCGTAGATCGGAGTCCCCGGGGTCGAGAGCACTGAAGGTGGCGTCACGTCCGGCGACACCCTCAAGGCTCCCCGCAAAGAGCGGGCGGGCGTGTTTTTTGAGCTGCCGCTGTAGTCCATCCGGCATCAGCGTCAGCGCCCTCCGCACGATCTCCGCGCGTGTCCGGGGCGTGAACGCCAAGCACTCGCTGCCATCCGTTCCGACAAAGAGCAGTCCCGCAACCAGCAGGGCTGAAGCCAGCTTTCTCACCGAAGACCCTTTCTTCCAAGAACCGGATTCTACTCCCACTTTCCGCCGCTTCGACACTCGTCTTGAAGAAAGGCGAGAATAGTGGCATGCGGCGTGCATCTCTTCTGGCGCATCGCCGCCGCATCGGCAAGACCGGCGCGGATGGCGCGTAGAGTGACGAAATTTTGACGCAGGCGTATCGCGATGGCGACCGGAAGCCGTCACCTCGGGAGGATGGATGGAGCAGGCAGCGATTCAGGGACAGGCAGCGGACGGCGCGCGGGACAAGGCACTTCGAGCCCTCGTCACGGCGGAGACCTTTCTTCATGCAGCCCAGCGGGAAATTCCGGGTATCGCGGCGCAGATTCGGGCCGGTGAGCATGAGGAGCTTCTCCCGAGCCTGAAGCTGCTCTTCGATGGGTTGCAGTCGCTAGCCCAACTCGCGGCGGACTTGGATGCCATCTCGGGGGGGACAGGCAACGCGGTGAGCGCCCTGGATCTGCCGGGCATGAGGCAGCAGCTCGAGGTGCTCGTCGGGATGCAGGAGGCGCGAGACTGGGACCGGCTGGCAGAGATCGTCGAGGGCGGGCTCGGCCCGCGGATCCATCCCTGGCAGGAGCACTTCCGCGCGCAGCTGGATGCTCTTCGTCTCAGTTGACGGGTTCGAGGATACCGCGGGTCGCTTCGACCCAGCGGACCACACGTTCAAGCGCCGGAAGCAGGTCGGAGGCGGTTGCGCCCTCCGCCAGGCCGCGCGAGTAGTTGGCCAAACCTTCGTAGAGGACGATCTGAGAGCCGGCGAGCAGGTCGGCGGGCCTGTCGGGAAACGCGCTGAGCTGGAAGATTGAGAGGTCCGAGAAGGTGCCCATCAGGTAGCCGGCAGGTGTTCTCCAGCCGATCACCAGGTTGAGCGAGCCGGGAAGCACGATCTCGAAGTCCGCATCCCCCAGCCAGTCTTCGAGAGTCTTGATCGCGGTTTCGGTGCTCGCCGTCGCCTCGACGATCAGGGAGGCTTGCACCAGCGCGGAGTGCTTCTGCTGGAAGTAGAGCTCTCCGTCGAGGACGCGCAGTCCGGAGGGCGCAGGAAGCACGCCGCCGGCGAGTTCCTCGAGCGGCTGGTTCAAGTTCGTGAAGAGGTAGCGTTCGTCACGGGCCTGCAGCGTGTCAGGAGCCGGCACGTCGACGACTTCTGCGACCTCAGCGACCGATGAGCCCAGCGCCAGATGGAAGGGCGAGAGCGGGCCGACCGGGTTCTTGGACAGTTCGACCGTTGCGGCGGCGAACTCTGCTTCGGCTGTCGCGAAGAGGTCCTGGGACGAGGTGCCAAGAGGCGAGACTCCTGCGGAACACAGCCCCATCGAGAGCAGCAGGGTTGCAGCAGACAGGCTCAATTTGTCCAGAGAGATGCTTGATATTAGGCCCACGAAGGCTCCTCGAGCGGAATGCAGAGCAGGTCATCCTCTGCTGCTGTGGCCGTGAAGGTACGGGCAAGCCATGCGGGAGCAAGTGACTTTCGCCGATCACGGACAATGCGAACTCCGATGACTCGCGGCGAACGGGCGGATTGGCGATCATGGGGCCCAGAGGCGAGAATGAGTGCTCTGCCTCGCCCAGAGGTCCTGGGTCTGAGCGGTCGAATGGACCCCTCCGGGAGGATGTGAAAACGATGTCAGACAAGCGAAACCCGTGGCGATCAAAGACTACTATTGTTGTGGCGGTGCTTGCGCTCTCCCTGTTGTTCAACATGCCTGGTGCTTTCGCAGACAGTGGGGATGGTCGGCTCTTTCTCTCGAACAGCACGCGGAACCGTGTTGATGTCTATACACCTAACGGCAGCCACCTGGCCGGGATCCCGGTCGGTGTGAACCCGCGGGGCATGGCCACGCGGGACGGGCGGCTCTACGTGGCCAATCGGGGCGCGAGCCGTGCGCCGGGGTCGAGCATCACCGTGGTCGATCTCGAGCACTTGGCGCCTCTCGAGACCTTGACGGCCTGTGAGGGGTGCGCCCCCTATTGGATCACCTTCGATCCGGAGGGGAAGCTATGGTTCACCTCACAGAAGGACCGTTCCATCTACGTCACCTCGCCGCCCTACCAGGTTCCGGAAGCCAACATCTTGCTGATGTGGGGTTGGCCGACTGAGGTCGCGCCGATGGGCGAGAGCGGGTTCCTGGTCGTGGGAATGAGGGATTCCAGCGACTTCGCGGTTGTGAATACCGCGACCCGCAAGACAACGCGCCTGACTCTCGGGCCAACGCCTTCCAGTGTCTTCTCCCGCCCCGGTCACGAGGAGGGATGGGTTGCCGCCGACAACATGGGCTTCCTGAGCCAGGTCACTCTCGAGGGCGAGACGCCTCAGCCGAAGAACGACAGCTTCAAGGCGATCAACTTCATCGTGGATGCGGTGTTCTCTGCCGACGGGTCTCGCATCTTCGTTTCATCCGCGAAGCCCATGGCGCTGGCCGTCTTCGATGCCGACACGCGGAAACTCGTCGGCCATACCGAGTTCGAGACCCCTCCTGGTTCTATCGCGTTGTCTCCCAGCGGGGAGCAGGTTGCGGTGGTCTTTGCCGCTGAGAAGAGCGTTGGAATCGTTGATGTCTCGGAGCCCGAGACTCCCGAGCTTGTGAGGAGCTTTCCGGTCGGCGAGAATACTTGGCACATGCTCTGGTTGCCGTAGCCTCTTCCTCTGGTTGCCGTGGCACTCGTGTCCCGTCAGACAAGTTCGTTGTGTTGTTCGGCCCACCTTGCCAGAAACGCAGTTCGCTCGCCGAGAAGAGCTTAGGAAATTCCGGCGCAGGACACTCGGCCGAGAGCTTGGTCCCGGGCCCTTTCCGTAGGCGGAGAAGACGCAGATGTGTGGTTTCATCGGCCTGATCGGCACTGACAACCCCGTGCAGGACGTGCACGATGGTCTCCTGGCGATCCAACATCGAGGCCAGGATGCTGCGGGCATCGTCGCCTACGATGGGCGCTTCCACCTGCGAAAGGCGGAAGGCCTCGTTCGGGACGTCTTCAGCCCGCTGCGCATGAAGGATGTCAAGGGTTCTCTCGCGTTGGGGCATGTGCGGTACCCGACGATCGGTTCAGGTGGTCAGGAGGACGCCCAGCCCTTCGTCGTGACCTATCCCTTCGGGATCGCGATGGCTCACAACGGCAATGTGGCCAACTACGCCGACCTGCGAGCACAGTTGCTCAGCCAGGGCCGCCGGCACCTGCTGTCGAAGTGTGACGTGGAAGTCATTCTCAACGTTTTCGCGGACGCCCTCGCGCGTCAGGCGGCGGGTGGACCCTTCTCCCCGGAGATCTTCCGTTCCGCTGTTGCCGAGGTCTTCGACCAGGTGGAAGGCGCCTACTCGGTAGTTGGCTTCATCGCGGGTGTTGGCCTCTTCGCCTTCCGGGACCCCCATGGGATCAAGCCCATCTGCTTCGGCAAGCGGATCGACGCGTCAGGCAAGGCGGTTTACGCCGTGGCCAGCGAGAGCGTCGTGCTGGAAACCCTGGGGTACGAGGTCGAGCACCGCCCGGGGCCCGGTGAGGCCTTGCTTGTGTGCAACGATGGCGAGGTTCTCTGGGAGCAGATCACTCGCCCCAAGTTCCGGCCTTGCGTCTTCGAGTTTGTCTACTTCGCCCGGCCCGACAGCACGCTGGACAAGATGAGCGTCTACCGTGCGCGCGAGGGCATGGGACGTGCGATGGCGCGCAAGCTGCTTCGTATGGGGCTCAAGGCCGACGTGATCGTTCCGGTTCCCGAGTCTTCCCGGCCGGCGGCGCTCGAGATGGCCCGCGAACTGGGTTGGTCCTTCCGCGAGGCCCTGGTCAAGAATCGCTACGTGGGCCGTACCTTCATCATGCCGGGCAACAAGGAGCGTCGCCGTTCTGTGCGGCACAAGCTCAACGTCATTGCGTCCGAGGTGGAAGCTAAGTCCATTCTTCTCGTTGATGACTCGATCGTGAGAGGCAACACCTCGCGACAGATCATCCAAATGCTGCGGGATGCGGGCGCGACCAAGGTCTATTTCATCTCCACCTCACCGCCGCTCAAGCATCCTTGCGTCTACGGTATCGACATGTCGACCCGCCAGGAGTTGATCGCCCGCGACCGCAACTCCGAGCAGATCGCCGAGACCCTCGGAGCGGATATGGTGATTTACCAGGACCTCGATGACCTGGTCGAGTCTGTACGATTGCAGAACCCCGACGGGCTCGATGACACCTGCCACGCGTGTTTCTCCGGCATCTATCCCACGGGCCGCGTCGACGAGGCTTCGCTGCTCGAGGTCGAGCGGGAACGCCTCGATTCGGACAAGACGGACTAGGGGCCCGCGAAAGAATTACTGGGTCCTCGGTAGAATATGTGGGTGGAAATGCGTCCATTTTCAGGTTACCCGCTGTTCCTGTGGTTCCCGACAAGCAAAGAACAGGTGCCGTCGGCCAGGTGTGACTGGCGGCGTGAGGG
>JANTFM010000249.1 GCA_024763475.1 Acidobacteriota bacterium
GAGGAGGGACGCCACTGGCCCGGGCGGCCGCCGTGGATCTGCTGGCGTTTCACCGGCGTCCGGCACCCTCCGGTTTTGGGGAGTTGCTCAGGGTTCCGGAGAGTACGGCTCACGCGTTCGTCATCAGCGCCGCCGCACGTTTCGGCGAAGCGTGGAATCGGAATCTGCTCGAGGCCTTCCTCGCCCGTCCCGAAAGGGGACTCCAGATCGCCGCGCTCGAGTGCTCCGCCAGGCTCTCTCTGCCCGGTCTTCTCGAGATCTGTGACGCCTTGCCTGCAAGTCATCCGGGCTACGAAGCGGCTCGCGCACTCAGCGGCGTCTTCGTGGCCGTGGGCGAGTACCTGAGCGCCGAGGGACTCGAGGTGGGTGATCTTCTGGGCAAGCTCGATGAGATGCCGCTCGCTTGGCGCCGTCAGGTCTATCTTTGTCACGCGTACTATCGCCCCGAGGCGACGCCCGACTTGGAACTCGAGGCTCGCGCCGCGCAGCAGCACGCTCCGGCAGGGAGGACGTGATGGAGATCCGCAACGATACGCCCTTCGCCCTGGCGCACTTCGCTCTTTTCGATCGCGAAGGAGCTGAGAGTCTCGTCGTGATCTGCAAAGGGAGTTTCGATCTCCCGCGAGGGCAGGATCCCGTGGTGGCCGAAGAACAGGAGCCACCGCGCGCCGCCGATGTGTATTCCGGTGAGCCCGGCCAGTCGGGCCTGCTGGCTGAGGGCGAATTGGCGCCGCCTCGACCCTCGACCGGTCTGACCGTCAGCGGGTCCGCCATCGCGCCGAAATCAGGAACGACGGCGATGAAGGTCGGTGTGCGCTTGGCCCAGCTGCGGGTCGACGCGGTGGTTTTTGGCGAGAGACATTGGATCACGACGCTTGGTATCGCTCGGGCGAGTCGCCCCCAGCCCTTCGAGAGCGTTCCCCTGACTTGGGAGAACGCCTTTGGAGGTGTGGATCTCAGCGCCTCCAAGGAGAAGCACCAGGCGTCCTGCGAGAGCAACCCCGCGGGACGCGGATTCGTCGCCAGCCATTCCCGGCGGAAGATCGACGCCCTTCCGTTGCCCCAGGTCGAAAATCCACGACAGCTCATCCGTTCGATCAAGGATCATCCTGAGCCCGTCTGCTTTCTCCCGGTCGCGCCGGCCTGGCGTCCCCGCAGGGACTGGGCAGGAAGCTACGACGAGACCTGGCAGAAAACCCGTGCCCCGCTCCTGCCACTCGACTTCGATGAGCGCTTCTATCAGGCGGCTCCTCCCGCACTGACCTGCGATTCCTACCTTGCCGGGGGAGAGATCTGTACGATCACCGGCATGACGCCCGAGGGGGAGCTCAGCTTTGCGCTCCCGGAGGTTCACCCGCGCGTCAAGCTACGCTTCCACGGTGCAGCATTCGGGTTGCCGATGAAGCTCGACGCCGTGCATGTGGACACGGAACGGATGCTCCTGCAGCTGACCTGGCGCGGGATGATGGCGGCTCACGGCCGCCTCGACGCGGCACGCGGGATTCACGCAGCGCTCTAGCCTGAGGAACGGCATGGCAGGCACCGTTCCCCAGCGACTCGCCCGGCAAAATCAGAAGCTCCTCCAGCGCTCGTTGTCGCTATCCCTCGTTCTCAGCGCAGCGAACTACGGTCGTTCAAGCCATACGAGATGGGAGTGCAAGGATCCCGTCGTTTTCATCCCGAAGTACCACAACAAGCGGGTTTTCGGGCAGAGACAGACGAGCCTTGGAACGATGTTCCGGAGCTTGGCCGAGCAGCGGGAAGGCCGGATTGAAGGCGCAGGTCTTCATGCGATCAGCTGCGCTCGTAGAATCCCGTCTCCGACCCGTCCGGGGGGGGGGAGAGTCTAAGCTGGCCGGACTGGATTAGCTGCGCCATGTGGGTTCCGGGAAGGTCGAGATAGGGACACTCCGCGTCGCTCCGCAGGGTCATCGATCCATCGCCGGGGGCGATCCATGACAGCTGTTTCGCTTCGAGGTGTGCCAGCAGGTCGAAGTTCCAGGGGTCGTTGGTGGTCTTGGAGGCCACGGCGTCGCCGGCGTCGTTGTGCAGGACCCAGGTTTCCTTGCGCCAACACGGATGCAGCGCGGAGGGATGGGTCGGGGCGTCGGCGAAGTAGGTCATCAGGTAGGCGGTATCGCCCTGGGCGAGGGGAAGCGTGCTGAGGACCACCTGCATTCCCTCGAGGCCGAGCAGGCGGTCGATGACGAACGGGGCGCCGGGGCCTGCGATCACTCCCGTTCGCACCTCAGTGGGAGTTCTGCCGTGGAGGTCGATGGCGCCGAGGAAGAGGCGGTAGTGTTCGCAGCTTCTTGGAGCCGGCATCGGTACCGGGCTGAGGTGCCGCCACCAGGGGCCGTCCAGCGCAGTGTCCATCGGCAGCTGAAAGAGCTCCTGGCAGAAGGGGCAGCGGCTCGCAGCTACGAGAGGAAGATTCTCGGCGTACTCGAGCAGGAGTCTCTCCCGCTCGGCGGCAGCCTCGCGGCGTTCGCTCAGGCCGGTCTCTCGGGACTTCGGTGGCCGAAGCAGAAGGGATAGTTCTTCGATGCGCGTGAGCAGTACGCGCCGTTCGTCAGACCAGGGCACTGAGTACCTCCTCGCGCTTCTTGATGAACTCGCTTGACGGCATCTCGGAGAGCTTGCCGTCCGCGTGGGCCTTCTTCCAGTCCTCTTCCTTCCAGTTCCATGACTCGGGCGGATGCTCTCCCTTGCAAGTGTAGAGGTCGCGCAGTTCCTGCTCGTTCTCGATCTTGTACACTTTGCCGTCGCCGTCGAAGACGAGCAGCGGATCGTTGGGACCCACATCGGGAACCATCAGGCCGGGCTTGCCGCCTTTGAGATTCTCCGCCGCGAAGTCCGGGTAGTTGGCCTGCGGGCCGTGACGCACCATGTCCGTGCCGGGACCAGCATCGCCACGACCGATCGCCTCGTTGAGTCGTGACATGACACCGTCTTCGCCCGCCCCGGGAGGAACCCGAGAGCCACTCCGAGAGAAGATGTCGTGCATGTCGTAGTCGCCCGTGAGGGCGTCTGTCGGTGGTGGGGGCCTAAACTTCGATAGGGGCAGGGGCGGACCCTTCGCTCGCGCAACGCCCGTGATGTTGCCTGCCTTGTCGTAGCTGCCCACCAGTCCGCGCAATCCCGCAGGAACGCTGGCGCCGTTGGGAGCACTGGCGAGGGTCTTGGCAGAGATCGTCTTGGCGGAGACGCTGCAACCCTTGGCGGGGTTGCCGGCCAGAATGTGCTTCAGGCAGTCCGGGTTGGTCGAGCGGAAGGTCGCGGTGATGCCGCTCTCCGAGCAGGCGTCTTGAATCCCCTTGGCGTGACCGGGATCCATGCCGCACTCCAGGGCCAGCTCTCCGGGGTCCTTGTTGGGATCGTGCTTCTTTGCAACGCGCGCACAGGCCTCGGCCTGTTGCTCGGGGGTGATCGCGGGAGGCTGCGGCGGCTGGCCTTCGGCGGGCGTGACCGCGTTGGGCTGGCCCCCGTTCTGCGTCATCGGATCGCCGAGCCGCGCCACGGTCTTCCCCTCGAACTTCACATCCATCGAGAAGTTCGCGAACTCCGCCTTGCCCATGAACTTGTTGCTGACCATGCCGTTGAGCGAACCGGCTTCGTCGCCGGAAGAACGCGAGAAGTTGGAGCCCTTCACGCAGACGCCCTCGCCGTCGCAGGTGACCTTCTTGGTTGTCTTCGCCGCATCCGAGGACTGCGCGATGTTCGGGTAGGGAATCGGCACCGGTGGTGCGGGCGGCGCGGGGGTCTTGCACACGTCCGGGAAGGCCATTGCGATGCCGGTGCTTCCCTTGTGCACGACCGTTCGCTTGTTCACGCTGACCTTGGCGCCCATCAGCTTTTCCTCGCGTCGCAGAGGAGAAGGGCCTCGCGCGCGCCCTCGTCCGAGGCCCCCCAGACCAGGGCTTGCCCTTCGCTGGCGTAACCGCGATGGAGGGCCATCGCAGTCCAGGCGAGGGCCACCGCTCCTGCTGCGGCGCCGGCGTCGCCGATCGCCTCGGCGGGCAGCCAGTGCCGCATGTCCCGGGCGTGGGGGATCACGCCGCGGCAGAAGGCGAACATCCACTCGAAGGCCCGGTTTCGCTCACCGTTGAGGTCGGACACCAGCAAGGCTGTCGGAACGCTCAGGTGGCTTGCGACGAAGGACAGCACTTCGGTCTGGGCCACGGCCTGGCAGGGGTCACCGGGAGGCGTCTCGTCCCGTTGGCCCGCGGCAGCTTCCAGCCAGGCGTAGATCCGGGCGCCGCGTGCGCGCGCGGCGTCCTCTCGCTCGAGTACGACAAAGGCCGCACCCTCGCCGGGCAGCACGCCGGACGCCTTCCCGTCTTGACGCAGGCGCTTGTGATCTCGCAGGTAGAGCACGGCGAGACGATCTGACCAGCAGTCGACGCCACCGACGATGACGGCGCCCTCCGGTTGCTGCTCCAACGCGAGCGCAGCACGTCTCAGTCCCTCGAGTGCGGCGGCTCTGCCCGAATCGACCAATTCCAGATCCAGAGTGCCCAGGGTCTCAGCCAACTGCTTCGCAATGCGCGGCCGGTGATCGAGTGTGCGACCCGCCCAGGGGAAGGTCGGCAGTCCCAGCCAGAGCTTCGTCGAAGAAGCGGGCGAGATGCCGGCATCGTCCAGCGCCTCGCGTGCGGCCTCGCCGGCGAGCTTGGCCAGGCGGGAGACGCCCTGGCAGTCGGCGTTTAGCTGAGGAATGAACGCACCGACGGGCACCTCGAACTCGCCGTCTCCCGCATCGATCATCACGCCGTCGAGCGGTAGTTCTGCGAGGCGCGAGACCCCCGCACGCAGCGCAGCGCAGGCTGCCGCCGCATGATGGCCGACCGGGGTCACCATGCCGAGGCCGGTGATGGCCATTCGCCCTTCCCATGTTGCCAGATCGCTCAACTCGTTTCGTCCTTGCCTGCACGTTGCCAGATCATCGCGCCGACACCCCCGAGGGCCCAGCTCAGCCCGCCCAGGGCGGAGTAGAGGCCAATCGCCACGCCTCCCATCGCCTGGTAGCCGATCGCCACACCGCCGAGTGCGAGGAGGCCCAGGCTGACTCCTCCAATGGAGATCAGGCCCACGGAGACCGCTCCGATGCTGATCACGCCACAGGCCACGCCGCCGATCGCGACGAAGCCCACCGCGATTGGGCCTCGGGCGACAACAGCGAAGGTCACCCGTCGCTGCTTGGGCTCCGGACCGGGCGGGTGTTGCCCGGGCTCCGGAATGGACGGGCCTTGATTGTCGTCCTGCTGGATGTTTTCGCTCATGGTCAGTTGATCGACACCGAGCCGCCCTTGAGCCGGACGGGTCCGGAGGAACGGCTGAGCAGGTGCGTGCCCCGCACGACGACCTTTCCGTCTTCCCTGAGCGTGACGGACGCCTTTCCGCAGCGCAGCGTCAGTTCCTTTCTTCCGGTGAAGAGCAGCGTGTCCGCGTCCAGCGCGAGGGTCCCGCGTTTCGTATCTTCCTGGAGAGTGTGCTCGGTGCGGGCGATCACGCCAAGAACGATGGGGCGCGCAGGATCTCCACCCTCGAAGCTCAGGGCGAGCTGCCGGCCCTGGTCTTCCGCATCGAGGGGCACGAGGCTGCGCGCGGCGACCACATGCTCCTCGTCACCGGCGGGAAGCCTGACGAGGCAGCGGCCCTCGCCGAGGGTCCCTTCCATGGTAGCCACCACGAGTTCGCTTCTTCGCGGGGTGTCTACCCCGGTGTCGAAGTCGAGAACGGCGGCGGGTGCCGGGTCTGCCTGAGTCTTCATGAGTCAGTTCTCCTGGATCTTGCTGCCCTTGAGGATGACCGGGCCCGATCCCTTGAGGCTCAGCTTCTTGCCCTTGATCGAGATGTCCCCGTTCTTCTTGAGGGTTACCGAGGCGCTGCCCGACTTGAGCGTAATCTCATCTTCCGCCTCGATGACAATCTTCTTGGCCTTGAGAGTGTACTTCTTGGCGACATCGATCGCGCAGTCCTCGCCGGCCTTCATGTCGACGTTCTTGCCCGCCGTCACGGCGAAGTCCTTGCCCGCCTCGATCGACTTGCTGCCGCCAACCTCCTCCGACGCGGAGGCGCCGATGG
>JANTFM010000250.1 GCA_024763475.1 Acidobacteriota bacterium
GTACGACGTGTTTGCCCAGGTATCCCGTGGCTCCCGCCACGACCACCGTCTTGCCAGGTCTCGATGTGTCGCCGCTCATGATGTCGCCTCCATGATTAATCAATCGTTTGATTAATACACTCGGATAGCGTACACTGCAAGGGCAGGTGAAAGAAAACATGAGCGATCCCAACGAACGAAGTGAAGGAACCCAGCAAAAGCTGATGGTTGCAGCACGCGACCTCATCGTGGAGCAGGGCTGGTCATCGGCCTCCAACCGAGCGATCGCGGCGAGGGCCGAGGTGAACCTCGCGCTCATCAGCTACCACTTCGGCGGGAAGAAGAAGCTCCTGGTGGCCATGCTCGACCGGGCCGTGGCCGAGATCACCGAGCAGTACGCGCCGATGCACGAGGCCGATGATCTTCCCGCCTTCGTCGGCGCGGCGCTCAGAGCCTCGACCGCCCTGGCCTCCGATCCCAATTCCCGAGTCATCGCCGCCGCCATGCTCGAGGCGGTGCACGATCGAGAGCTGGCGCCGGCGGTGAAACGAAACCTCCGCGACCTTCGGGCCTTTGTCCGGGCAGTGGTGGAAAGATGTGTGGTGAGCGAGGACCAGATCTCTGGCCTGGTCACGCTGATCGCGGCGACGCTGGATGGGCTCATCCTGCACCTGATCCTGGACCCGGAGACAGACGTCCAGGGCGCGGGCACAGCCATTGAGGATGCGCTCGACTCGTTGCTACGTCCGTGAGCCGGAGTCACCGTCCCTTGCGCCAAAAAGAGACTCCGACCTGAAGCACAATTGCGTACCGGAGAGGATGGACGGTCCTCGCATGCACTCCCGACATGGGTCAACGAGCTGAGCCCTGGTCTCCCCACCCTGGATACTGCTCCATCGGTTCACCGACCGCCTCGACGACGCGCGGAAACGAGCCCGATCCAGCATCCTCGCGTACACCGTCACACTGAACAGTGAATCGATGGTTCTCACCGAAGTCGAAGATGTACAGGAGGCGGTGTCGGGGCCGGAGCCCCAACGAACCCACCGGCATGCCCAACGCGTAGTCACCAGCTTCGTCCACCGCGTCGTGCGCGAACTCGAATCGTCTCTCACGTAGAGCACCATCCACGTAGAAGACGTACAGGTGATCAGCGTCCCAGCTCCAGGCCCGCTGTATGGCACGATGCAAGATGTCGAGAGAATCCTGCGACTCCATCTCGATGACGCGATAGGTGTCCTCGTCCCAGTGGTGCCACACCTTGAATGCGTACACCCCGCCTTCGGGCTCGACTGGCAACGGGCTGCCAAGCGCCGCCAACGCTCGTCGCGCCAAGTAGCGCGGCCTCAACGCGCGGTTCTTTCGCGCACAGCTTCCGAGCGAATCGATGATGTCCGAGGGCGCCGGCTCTCCTCGCCGTACAAACGCCATCGCCAGATAGTAGGCAGCCTCTCCCCGTGTGGCGGCATCCTTGTGGCGCAGCCCCGATTCCAGCGCCGCGATTGCTTCTGGGGAGTGGGACTCCGCACGGATGAACGCGTAGGCCAGCGCCGCCAACGCCAAGGCCCGGCGCCTCTTGGAGAACTGATCCCGGGCCTTCGTGTAGGTCAACAGCTCGATCCAGAAGGGAAGCAATGTCCGAGCGCCGGCGCCGCCGATAATCCACAGCAGCTCTTCCTGCACCCGCGTGATCCCAGATCCGCGGACTCCCATCACTTTGCGATACACACGCGACAGGCGCTCCAGCTCGCCCTCGGACAACCGTAACGGCTCCAAATAGGACCGCCACAAATAGACGCCTTCGAGGTTCACCCGATCCCCCTCCGCAACGCCCTCGAGCACACCCTCGAGCTGCTCGACCCGGCGCAGCACCCGCCGCCTCAGGTCGCGGCCGGCGTGTGGCTCCTCTGCGGCGATCCGGTCACGGAGCAACCAATCCTCGAGCGGTTCATTACCAACCATCGTCCTCTACTCCGCCGAAGCGCACCTCTGCGCCTCTATCGTTCCGTTCATCTCCTCCGGGGCCGCCGCCTCAGGCCAACGCTGCCCAGTATACGGGCTTGCGCGCTCGCCCGGCTAGGGCATTATGCCAGCATGTCCATCTTCGATTCGAGCAAAGGTTGGGATCCGTCGTCGTGGCTACAAGAAAAGACCCTGGCGGCCTTGGAGGAGACCGCCCGTCTGGTCGACCTCGCCAACGAACCGGACACCACTCCATGGTACGCAAAGACCCTCCGCGAGCGTGCAGGGCGCCTGGCCAACCGGCTGGTGCCGGTGGTGGCTCTCCTCCACCAGGCCGGCCAGCAGGCCGCTGATCACGAGGAATGGGGACTGATGTTGGAGGGCGGTTCCTTCGGACTGGCCAGGTGGTGCAAGAAGTTCGGCATCGCCGATCCCAACCGGATCGCCCTGCAGGCGGCGGGTGCCCTTGTGCTCGATGACTCGGAGGAACGGGAGGGAAAAGAGGAAGAAATCTATCCCGAGGTCATTTCAGCGGAGGATGATCAGGCACAAGACCTGAAGCTACAGATCTATAGCTCCCGAACACGCCGGCTCCTGCACGCCGATCTCAGCGAAGCAGAGCGTCGGTTGGAGCTGTGGCTGCTCGCGGAGCTGTGGCTGTCTCCCTACGCCGACACCGTCGTCGTGTCGAAGAAGTTCCTACCAGGTGATATCGACTGCACCCCAGAGGACACGGCCGAGTCCTACCGAGCCATGTACGAGCGGGGGGCGATCGAGCGCGTCGATCTCCCCGACCTTCGCCCTGAGTCACTGGCCTTGAGGTTGGTCGTACCCGGTACGAACGACAGCAAGCATCCTCTGCCGTTCCGGGAAGAGTCCTTCGGCTTCCCAGGGGCACGCATCGGGGGGCAAATTACATCGGGAAACATGTTCGGCATGGCGATACCGGTGAACGCAACTCGACGACTCGCCAATCAGTCCGCCACGGTTGTCGCCGAGGAGCTCGAAGAGCTTAGGAGGCGGATCCAGGGGCACCTCGGGGATGATCGTGTCTACATCGAAACGGTCGAGCTGGCACCAGTGGGTGGGAGCGCCGGCCTTCGGGTACGGTTACGCCAACGACTCGACGATGACGACCGATTGTTGCGCTTGGGCATCGAGAAGGTGCTCGAAACGTGGAGCCGCTCACGCGGTCCGCTGAACTGATCGCCTCATGTGAAGGGGAATAAGCGTGTGCGCGCACAAGAAGCAACTGGACTGAGCACATGCCATTCGCCCCATTCCACGAGCTGTTCCCAGATCTCGCTCGACGCGAGACAACGATCGACCATTTCTGAGGATGGTGCCTATACCGAAATGGGCAGAAAGAGACGCAAGAAGCTCCCTGGTCACTTCTGCTGGTGTTGCGGCCGGCGGCGTCCCAATGAACGATTCTCCGGGCGCGGCCACCGGAACCACATCTGCAACGCCTGCATGAAGCTCGGTAAGGAGGAGCTGGCCTACCGCCTGCACGTCCGGAACATCGACCGCCTGATGACCTGGGACGGCATTATCCGCAGAAAGACACGCGCCGCCTTCGAGCCCTACCTCACCCATCCTGACGAGCGGGTGCGACGTTACGAGAACGAGGTGGTGGAGCACAGCGAGCAGAGTCGCCGGGCACTGCGCGAGCAATACGAGGCCGAGCTGCGCGAAAAGGAGCGGTGCGAGCAGAATCTGACCGAGCTCGCGCCCGAAGACGAGGCACGCGACGAGACGAGAAACCAGGACGGGCAGGACCTGGGGGAAATACCGTTTTGACTACCGCGCGACATCCACTGCGAATCCGCTCAAATGACGAGCTGGCGCTCGACGGCGGCTGCTCGGAGGAAGTCACGGACGCCTCCTCCGGAGACACGACGCGATCACCCCCCGTCCGTGACCTTGTTCGATCAGGTTTTGGGGCAAGAAAGTGAAGACGCGAACCTCTGGCGAGGAAAAGGTATATTCCGACCATTGAAATAGCCTCGTCCGCCTGGACTCAGCCCAGCCCTTTGTAATTCCCGATTTGGGTGCTATCATTCCCAATATGGGTATTCAAACGAAACCTGCCGGCCTCGGCGACGCCCTGTTCACCAAGACGCAGCAGAGGGTGCTCGGCCTCCTGTTCGGCGCGCCCGACCGGAGCTTCTACGCCAACGAGATCGTGCGCCGGGCCGGGGTCGGTACCGGAGCCGTGGCCAGGGAGCTGGCCAAGCTCCACGGCGCCGGATTGATCACGGTCACCCGCATCGGCAACCAGAAGCACTACCAGGCCAACAGCGATGCGCCCATCTTCGAGCCGCTGCGTGAAATCGTGCGCAAGACCTTTGGCCTCTCCGACGTGCTGCGGGAAGCGCTCGCGCCGCTGGCCGACCAGATCCACGCGGCCTTCGTCTTCGGCTCAGTCGCGGTCGGTACAGACACTGCGGCATCCGACGTGGACGTGTTCCTGGTGGGCGATCAACTGGCCTACCCCGACGTGATGACGCTTCTGGCCTCTGTCGAGTCGACCCTCGGGCGGACGGTGAACCCCACCATCTACTCGTCTGCCGAGCTCCGCAAGAAGCTCGACAACGGCACCACGTTCCTGCGCCGCATACTGGACCAGCCGAAGATCTTCCTGATAGGCTCGCCCCGTGACCTCGGCATCCGATAGCCTCGATCGCCTGGCGCAGATCGGTAGCCTCAAGCACGAACCCGCGAACCAGCAGGAGTTCGACGGCTTGGTACGTTCGGGGCGCGTTCGGCTTCAAGACGCACGGCTGCCAGCCCTGTCCCCCGAGAGCCGATTCGACCTGGCCTACAACGCCTCGCACGCCCTCGCGCTCGCCGCCCTGCGCCACCGCGGCTACCGCTCCGACAACCGCTACATCGTGTTCCAGTGCCTGCCCCACACCCTCGGCGTCGGCGCCGACCTCTGGCGCGTGCTCGCCCTGTGCCACGACCGTCGAAACCGCGCCGAGTACGAGGGCGACGTGGACATCGACGACCAGCTGGTACGGGATCTCGTGGACGCAACGGAGAAGGTCCTGGAGGCGCTCGAGGCGCTCGGCCCCGTCGAAAGCGGCTGAACGTCAGCCGCGGTTCCCTTGCCACCATCCCTCCGGATTGCGCCCGGATCGAATACTCGCGAAGCACAGGGCCACACAGGCCGCCACGGCGGACGGGGACCACGATCGGCACCGAACCAGACAAGGCCAAGCCGCTCGCGAAGCACCTCACCGCGGTGCCCTCCCCTGCCCCGCTTGCCGCCGGCGAGCTTTCGGACGGAGGGAGCCATGCGTGAGCGCGCTCACGGACCCCTTCCGAAAACTCTTGGGCACTATTTGGGCACTGACAGAAAACGCGCAGTCGCAACTGCGCGTTTTCATTAACCAACCTAGTGACCCCACCGGGAATTGAACCCGGGATTTCGGCGTGAGAGGCCGACGTCCTGACCGCTAGACTATGGGGCCACGAATCTCGGCAGAGGACGGGCTGCCGTTTCGCGGACTAGGATTCGAACCTAGATTCTTGGGGCCAGAACCCAATGTCCTGCCTTTAGACGATCCGCGAAAAAGAACCAACGATTTCAAAGAGCAGCCGGCTCAAAAGCCAGGCTCCGGGTTTATAGTGACCGGCCCTGGGGGTGTCAAGCAAAAATGGGATCCCTGGCTGACAAGCGGGATGGGCCCAGCATGTTGGTCACTTCCGGCCTACTGTGTGGCGGACCCCAGGCTGGCCCGAATCTGTGGCGGACCACAGGCTCGGCGGCGGCGCGCACCTTGGTCCGCGCCGGATAGACAAGGGGTCGCACCGGCCATCCACGGACCACCCGCGATGGTCGCGAGCGAGGACCAGCTCTCCATCCCCACGGGCTTGCCCAAGGTGAAGTTGACAGAGGCTTCCCCGCGGGCAAGATGGTACCCGCCTCGGCGCTTCGGCCCCGGAGGTGCTTTGGGAGATGCCCAGGGGCCGAGGCGGAGACACAGACGAGCCCATGGAAGAGCCCATGGAGAGGATCTGCATGCTTCGACTCAGAGCGACCCGACGGGGTGGATGGTTCCGAGCCCGAGGGGTTGGGCGGTTCTCACACGGATGGTCTTGGGGGCGGGTCGGCGCAGGCGTTGCCCCGGGCGGGCG
>JANTFM010000251.1 GCA_024763475.1 Acidobacteriota bacterium
CGGCGCCTTGACCTCGGAGAGTGGGAGTCTTCCTTTCTCCCCATGGAGACGCTGCATCTCCTCGCCGCGGGATTGGGCCCGATCGATCGCCGCGGCGTCGTCGAGAGGGACGAGTCGCCGGCAGCGCTCGCGCCCCATTGGGGTACGAAGTTCCCGCGCGATAGCGTCTTGTACGCGATCCCATTCGAGGCGCTCCAGGGCATCGTGACGGATAGGCATGAAGGGCAGACCTCAGTGCTCTCGCAGGCGGCGGCTTAACAGAAGCAAGTACTGCACACCAGAAAGGAAGACGATCCCCGCCGTCGTCGTCACGCCCAGGGTCAGGAGCCACACCGGGAGGCCATCCCAGACGTTCGCCAGCAGGAAGACGCCACCGTTGACCATCTCCCAGCCCGCTGTCCATTTTCCCAAGCGCGTTGGGGGATACTCCGTGATGGAGGCGTGCAGGTACATACCCACCGCTATGAGCACGATCAAGACATCCCGGGCGACGACGAGAACAGTCAGCCAAGCCGGGATGTGGTGTGCGAGAACGAATTCCGGAAAAGAGCGAACACCATCGGGCATAGCCAGGACGACATAGGTGACCAACATCATCAGTTTGTCGGCCGCGGGATCGAGGAATGCACCAAGCGCGGTCGTCTGGCCGAAACGCCGGGCCGCCATCCCGTCCAGACGGTCCGTGATCGAAGCCGCGACGTACAGGCAGAGCGCCAGCACGGGGCGACCGTAGAGCAGCGAGAGCGCCAGGAAAGGCACGGCCGCCAAGCGAAGCAGCGTGAGTTGGTTCGCGAGCGTCAACTGGCGCAGGAGCGTGTCGATGCGGGACATGGTCAGGAATTCTACCCTATCAGGGAAGGCGTGCCTCCGGGCGCTGCGAAACCTAGATTCCTTTTCGGAAGCCGTGTGCTCAGCGCGGCTTTGGTGCCGTGGAGGAATCGTGAGCGAGGTCAAGAGCGAGGCGGTGGACAAGGCGACGCCCTATCAGCTGGACGAACTCCTTCGCTTCATGGTCCAGAAGGAAGCGTCGGACCTGCATCTAAAGCCGATGCGCCCACCCCTCCTGCGGCTGAACGGGAGACTGATCCCCCTCAAGGGTGGTCCGATCCGCCCGGAGCTGCTCGAGGGGCTCCTGCGCGGGATCCTGACTGATCGTCAGAAAGACATCCTGGAAAGCAATCTGGCCGTTGAGTTCGGCTACTCGGTCCCTGGTGTCTCGCGTTTCCGCGGGACGGTCTTCTTCCAGCGCGGCACCCTGGGTGGCTGTTTCCGCCGGGTCCCCTTCCTGTTTCCCTCTCTTGAGCAATGGGGGCTGCCGGATGTGATCTCGGAACTGGCCGAACTGCGCCAGGGACTGGTCCTGATCACCGGCCCGACCGGCTCGGGCAAGTCATCGACCCTGGCCGCCCTCCTGCAGTTGATCCTGGACACCCGCCTCGTGCATATCGTGGCCATCGAAGATCCTATCGAGTTCCTGCTCAGCGATTCCAAGGGAGCGATCACCCAACGGGAGGTTGGCGCGGACACCCCGTCGTTCGAGAGCGCCCTCCGCAACGCGTTGCGGCAGGATCCCGATGTCGTCATGGTGGGCGAGAACCGCGATCTCACGACCATGGCAACCACCCTGACCGCCGCGGAGACGGGCCATCTTGTTCTGACCACGCTGCACACCAACAACGCCGCGCAGACCCTGGACCGCATCATCGACATGTACCCCCCGGGCCAGCACGCACAGGTTCGCCAGCAGCTCAGCGAGGTCCTGCGCGCCGTGATCAGCCTGCAACTCGTCGAACGGGCCGACGGCTCGGGTATGGTGGCCTCGGTCGAGATCCTGAGGGACTCGCCTCGCGTGAAGAAGCTGGTCAAGGAAGGAAACATCCCCGATCTCTACGAGGAGATCGAGAAGTCGGTTTCCTATCACGGGATGCAGTCCATGAACCAGTCGCTCGCGGCGCTGGTCATCCACAACGTCATCACACGCGACCAGGCTCTTGAGCACTCGGTCAATCCTGCGGATCTGGACCTCATGATGCGCAAGTTCTTCTTTGCGGCCGGCGCGACCCAAGTACCGGGCGAGGAGGGCGACATGCCTTCGGATGCTGATTACTCAAGGATTCACAAGCTGCTCGAGATCGAGAAACACTACGAGGACCTGAAGGCCCGCAACGCCGACGAACTATCCGAGCGAGACGAGCGCATCCGCGCCCTCGAGACCGATCTTGGCGAGCAGCGCCAAGCCGCGGCCGAATGGAACAAGCGCCTACAGGACCTCGAGGGGGAACGGGACCGCATCGCACGAACGCTGGACTCCCAACGCAGCGAGTACGACGCGAAGATCGAACGCCTGCAGGTGAGAATTCGAGAGCTGAGTTCGGATGGAGGCGCCGTTCCCGGCCGGAACGGCGGCGGCGGTCTATTCCGGCGGGGCTGACGGCCGGGAGTTCTCCCGAGCCACGGAAACCGACGCGATCCCGTGCTTGAAGATCAGCTGGTCGCTCCCGCCGCCCTCGAGCAATACCGTGAAACGGTCATAACCCTTGATCCGCCCAACCAGGCGCTTGCCCGAAACCAGCCAGACAGCAACGCGCACGTTGTCCCGGCGAAGGCGGTTGAGAAAGGTCGTCTGGAGATCTTGAGACTCAGTCATGCGCGGAGTATAGCGGAAAGCGGCACGATCCATCACCCTTGCGCAACAAGTCGGCTCCGAATCAGGTCCACGATCTGCGGCACCGAGGCGCTGTCCAGCGCATCAAGGACGTGGGTATTCTCCTCTCGAGAGAACCACGTCATCTGTCGCCTGGCATAGCGCCGGGTATTCCGCTGAATCCGCTCCTCGAGATCGAAACACTCGCGTCCTTCCTCCTGGGCCCCAAGCCACTCGCACACCTCCCGGTAGCCGATAGCCCGCAAAGCATGGGCCTCGCGGGAAAGGCCACGCTCAGTGAGCAGCCAGCGGACCTCGTCGACCAGCCCATCCGCGAGGAATAGCTTTACCCGCTGGTTGATGCGCTCATAGAGTCGCTCCCGCGGCAGTTCCAGCCCCACCCGGAGAACGTCGTAGCGATCCTTGCCCGCCCATCCCTCCCCCCGCAGGCTTGAGAGCGGAACGCCTGTGAGCAGTCGGACTTCAAGAGCCCGGACGATGCGCTGCAGATCGCCGCTCAGGATCCGGGCCGCCGAATCGGGATCGAGACGGCGAAGGACTCGGTGCAAGAAACCAGCGTCATGCCGCGCCGCGAGCGCGCCGAGGCGCTCTCTCAAGGACACGTCCCGCGGTGGAGCCTCGGTCACCCCCTTGAGGAGCCCGCGAAGATAGAGCCCCGTCCCTCCTACGATCATGGGGATTCGCTCGCGGGCCCAAGCCTTCTCGATCTCTCCCTCGGCCGCACGAACCCAGTCTCCGAGGTTCAGTTCACCATCCGCCTCGACCCAGTCGACGAGAGCCCACCGATGACGTGTTTCGTCACCCCGGGGTTTCGCGGTGGCGGCACGCAGATCGCGGTAGACCTGCACGGCATCGCAGGAGATCAAGTGCATCGGCAATCGATCTGCCACGCGGCAAGCAATCTCCGTCTTTGCGCTGGCCGTCGGGCCGAAGAGCGCAACGACAAGGCGCGAACTCATCGCGGATCTTCCCTGGGGACGTGGTCGGCCGGCGTTTCAACCAGGACAGTCATGACAACTCCAGACGAAGGACACGCACCTCAGTTCCAGCTGAAGAGCTTCGCGATCAGTAGGATCAAGAGCAGGAAGACCAGCGTCGCAAGCCCTCTCTCGAAGAGACGGAGCCTCCGCGATTCGGCACCGGTGCCGCGACGGAGATCATGGCGTACGGACAAGGTCGACCCCCGTGTAGTAGTGATGCAGGATCTCCTTGTAGGAGCTTCCGCGCAGCGCCATCCCATACGCACCGTACTGGCAGAGCCCGACACCATGCCCCCAACCGCGTCCCGAAAAAACCACCTGCGCGAGTCGGCCGGCAAGGTCCCGCTGAATCTCCATGTCGAAGAGCGTTTCCGGCAGATTCAGCGCCCGGCGCAAGCGGAATCCCTTGACCTCCGCCTCGGATGCCGTGCCCTTGACCAAAATCGCCGCGACGCGACCGGAACGCCCCCGCCCCAGGATCCGCAGGTCCAGGAGACGCCCGACCGGCGCCACAGACCCGAGGCTCCGCTCCAGTTCCTTGCGCGACCGCCGCTTCGTCCAGCGGTAGCGGCTACTGAAGCGGTCGTCTGTGATGCCCCGGCGGACGCGAAGCGCGAGGAGCTGTAGCTTGCCTGCCGCATCCGAGAGAAATCGGACACGATCCCCGGCCAGCAGCTCTAGCTCGGGCAGCAGGCTCCATCCCGCAGGCGACTCCGCCAGGAGAATCGGTGGCGCAGACGAGTCGACCCGCAGACGCCGCTCGAGCCGACCCTCCTGCAGGCGAACACCTCTTCCGCGCGAGTCACCCCGCACCTTGCCTGCCCTCAGCGAAAACGCATCGTAGCGCGCCGCCATGGCCGCCAGCGAGCGCAGAATCTCCGCCCGCTGTGGGATCTCCGCTGCCTGCAAGCGTCCGTCCGGCCCCGGGCCGACGAGGCCCATCGCCATCAGTGTCGCCACTCGGAGCTGCGCGTCGGCCGGCACCTGGTCCTTGTCTGACCCCAGCAGGACCAAGTCCTCATCCCGCGGCCCCACGAGGGAGGAGCCAGCCTCGCCCAGACCCAGGAAGTCCCACCACCACAACCACAGCGTGAGACGCCGTGGCACACCACTCGGAGGCTCTGGCAGGGTCTTGCCCGTCTCCTGGGCGAGGGCGCCAAGCCAGGCCTTCATTTCCTCCATCTGAACGGGAGACGCCAACCAGCCCGGGCGAAACGCCTCCTGTGGAACCACGCCTCGAGCGACCAGAGCCGCAAGATCCAGCAGCTCCGGAGCTTCCGCCAAGTACTCTCTGCCGGAGGCACGGACACGCCGGCCGGAAACTCCGATCTTCATCCGGGAGAGAGCCTCGGGATTCGCCGCGCACCGCACGCCGCGAAGATAGGGAGCCACGAGATCCGGGAAGACGAGTTCGACATCCTCCGTGTGTCCGCCGCAGGTGGAGGTGTACATCGCGTTGATCGGGCGAGAGTCCTGCACCAGGATGCGCCCCCGGGTCTCGCGTACCGCTCGGTCGCTGAGAGGATGCTCGCTACCGGCCCCCCCGTAGACCTGGCAGCGAGGCGTATCGCAAATGTCGTAGCCCTGTTCCTCGAACTGCCCCAAGTTGCCCAGAACGTAGGTTCGTGCCGCCACAGCCTGCGCCTTGAGCGCCTCGATCTCCGGGAAAGCCCCGGGGCCAAGCTCTTCGGGCACGACGCCACGCAGGTACTCCTCGAGCGGAATCTCGTTGACGACGACAAGCTCCCCGTACTCGCTCAACAAGACCTCGACGAGCCCCCGGTAAGAGCGACCATCGACCGTAAGTCGGGCTTTCGGGCCCGGGACGAAGACCACCGAACGACCCGCCGTGTGTCCGAACCAGCGGCTATCGAGCAGCCGGAGGCCTCCTCCGGGATACTTTCGGCTGGGTTCGGAACTGATCCATGCGTCCGGGAACCCGCCGCGGCGCAGCTGATCGCTCAACGGTGCAAGTTCGTTCCTCGTCTCGGCCTTGCCGACCCGCACGCGCCATACGCCACGGCTCGCCTGCCAGGCCGCCTCCGCGGGTTCTCCGAACTCCCTCTCGAGGCGGCGGGCGAGCGCAATGGCCCCGCTCTCGTCCCGGAAGGAGCCAACCTGCACGCGGTAGACCTTCTCGACTTTCGCCTCGGGCCCTCCCTGCGGAACCACGAGCAAATCTCCAGGCGCCCGCTCTGGCCACAACACCGCGCCGCTGATCCCATCGAACAGCTTCAGGCTGCCGCGACTCACCCCGATCAGGACACGCTCCTCGCGAATGCTAAGACCGATACGAACCCGCGGCTTTGACAATTTGACGCCGGGGCTCAGTCGGTCAAACAGGCTGGGAGCACGCTCTGGAAGAACGACCCGTGCGGCCACCGCCGGTGGGGCCGCAATCAAGAGAAC
>JANTFM010000252.1 GCA_024763475.1 Acidobacteriota bacterium
ATCAGGATGGCGAAGAGGAAGGATCTGCCGGCGAGGGTTTGGCCGATCCCGGCGAGCGCGGTGACGCCGTTGAGTGTGCCGGTCTTGGCTCGGAGGCGGTGGAGGAGGGGATGGAGGCGTTTCCGGAGGGATCCGTCTTCGCCGGCTCTGGGGAGGGAGACGAGCCATTCAGGGGCCCAAGCGCGTTGATCGAGGCCGTGGCGCAGGACCTGGACCAGGAGGCGGGCGTCGATTCGGTTTTGGCGGGAGTAGCCGGAACCATCCACGATCCTGATGCTGTCTCCGAGCAGGGTCCAGTCCTCGAGGCAGAGGCGGATCGCTTCGCTTCCATCGTGCGCGCTGGCACCGTTCCCCATGGCGAGCGCGAGCTGGCGGGCGAGGATTTCTGCGCCGAAGTTGCTGGAGTACTTGTTGATGGCGGCGCAAAGCTGCCACAGCGCTTGGGAGTCGTGGCGGCAGAGACGGTATGAGAGGCCGGAACCCGAGCCTTCGCGCCAGTGCCCTTCGACACGAATTCCAGCACGAGCGAAGAGTTCCTGGAGGGCCGCCAGCGTTACGGCCGACGGATCGTCGAGATGGACCCAGCGTCGCCAGGGTCTCGCGTCACGGGCGATCGTGCCCTTGAGGAGAACGCCGCCGGTCGCGTTGTGCTGGTGGGGTAGCGGATGGGTTGTGATCCTGGTCCTGGATGCTGTGCGTACGCGACTTTCAAGGCGCGCACCGGCGTTGAGTGGAAAACTGGAGACAAGAGCCGGTGCCCCGGGTTTCGGTCCCGGGCGGACGATGACTTCGATACTGTTCCACGCCAGCGCTGCAGCGCCTTGGGACGCGTCATAGGGATTGCTGACGCGCCGGGTGGGCCAGGCCTCCGGACGATCCGGTCCGGAGAAGAGTGAGTCATCGAGCAGGAGGTCCCCCGTGACGGTTCGCAGGCCGAGCGAGGAAAGCTCTGCGACCAAGGCCCACAACTGCTCGGCCTTGAGCTGCGGATCGCCACCGCCGACGAGGGCGAGATCTCCTTCGAGCACCCCTGAGGAGTCCGGCATGGCGCTTGCGCGGAATTCCGTCGTGAAGGTCGCCGTTGGGCCCAGGTGATCGAGGACGCAAGCGGTCGTGAGGAGCTTCAGGGAGGAGGCAGGGATCAGCGCGCGCCGCGGGTGCACCTCGGCAAAGGGCGTCGTCGCGTCTTGGAAAACGGCCATCAGGGATAGCTGGCTGGGCTGGATGCCCGCAGTCGAAATGACTCGCTCGAGGGCGCGGGCCACGAATGGCGCAGGATCCGTCTCGTCGGAACACAAGGCGGGGAGGCAGATCAGGAATGCCAGGCCGGTCAGAAGGAAGCGTCGCATAGTGCTCATCATACTGTCTCGAGATCAGCTCTCGAAGGGCCTCGGGTGTATTCGCGACGCGAGGGAGACTCGCCACCTCTTGAGAAGCGCCCGTCTCCGCGCGGACGACATTCGATCCAATCCTCCGAGCCGTCCAACCCCACCAATCACGCAATCTCTGCCAGGACCGGCTCTCCGTGGTGGACTCCGCGTCACGCTGTCATGAGAAAAACCGAGCGTAAGCTATCAGCGTTGAATGGACCGGCAACTCATAAGGTCTCACGCCGAAGAGCCATGAGGTCTGCGACGGAAACACCGTGTTTGCAGCTGACCGGGTCCTTCGGGATCTATCGGCCGTCCTCGGGATTCGACTCTCTGTGCAGTGGATTTCGGCCACAGCTCAGTTGCGAATCCCTGCGAGCAAGCGATCCCGCACGCATCTACGGCGTTTCAATCCGCAACTTCATGAAAACTTGGCGCTAGAGCATTGTTCCGAGATGAAACACGCAGGGCTGCGAAGACTTCTTGCTCCATGTGGCGGGTGGAATGTTTCGAATCGGAGCGATAAAAAAATATAATACAAGAGCGATGAGAGGAGGGTATATGTAATAGCGGAGGTGGTATGTCGCGGGGAGAGGCTGGGGCGCGATGGATGGGGGAATGGCTGCGTCACAGGCGTGGTGCTCTCGGCTTGTCCAGACGCTCCCTCGTCCGGTCGAGTCACAGCGTGTCTCGGCCCTTGACGATGGCGATCGTACAGGACCTTGAGCGGGGTGACCGCCTCCCGACCTTGGCGCGAATACCCGCCCTGGCGAAAGGGCTGGACCTGCGGCCGTGGATCGTCAGCGAGTTGGCCCGTCTCGCGCCCCGGGTTGAGATCCACTGGCGGGCTCTTGCGACGATCTCCGAATTCAAGCACTTGCTGCGGGAAGCGCGTAGCGCCCTCTATGATGCCCGTTTCGAAAAGGCGGCGGCGGCGGCAGAGCTCTCGCTTCGCACCCAGGACGAAGCGGCGGAGCTCAGGGTCGAGGCTCAGCTCCTGCTCGCATCTGCGCTCTGGCCCCTGGGACACCTGGAGTTCGCGCGACGCGTGGGAAGCGGGGTCTGGGAGCTTGCGGAGTTGGCGAGCAGCGCTCGCAGCGCGGTTCTCCTGGCGGAAGTTGCGCTGGGTGATGCCCGGCACCGGGCCGCGGAGGAGTGGATGCTTCGTTCCGCAGCGGCGATCGGGGTTGGCGCAGGGGAGGAATGGAAGGACAGGCTGCAATTGACCCGGGCGGAGCACGGTCTGGCGACCGCACGCGGGGTCTCGGAGGTGTCGAAGCTGGTCGATATCGCGGACCGCTGCCATCGTCGCTGGTGGTTGTCCCGGAGGGCTCTTGAGTGCCTCGTCGCCGAGGCTCGCATGCGGGGCCGAGCTGAGGATGTACGCCACTGGCGACAGCTGCTTGGCCGTCAAGCCCTTCTCCACGGGGTTGGCTCGGACAATCCGTGAGCCGCCGAGGTTGAGCGCGATAGGCCCGTGCCGGACCGCTTCTGCGAATTCCAACAAAAATGCGGTGTCATCCGGGCGATCGTCCTTGCCGGAGGGACACAGGGCGACTACGATGCCCTCTCTAGTCCGGAGTTACTAACTGGCAATACTCTTTCTTGTGCCTGCTCGGGGGCCGCGGCCGAGACTCGGGATGCCCTGCGAGGCACTCCTCGAGTCTCTCCTCCAGACTCTGCGGGCGGCAGGAGGATCCCCTTGAACGTTCATGAGTATCAAGCAAAGGAAATCCTCGCGCGCTTTGGCGTCCCCGTTCCCGAGGGAGCCGTCGCCGAGACGCCCGAGCAGATCCGCGAGATCGCCGAGAAACTCGGTGGTCCCGTAATGGTCAAGGCGCAGGTCCATGCCGGCGGTCGCGGCAAGGGCGGTGGCATCAAGTTCTGCAAAGATGTTGGCGAGGCCGTAGACAAGGGCAGCAAGATCCTGGGAATGACCCTGGTCACGCCCCAGACGGGCGCTGCCGGCCGTCTCGTGCGCAAGGTCTACGTCACCAAGGCGCTCGATATCGGGCACGAATACTACCTCAGCGTACTCATCGACCGTGCCAACGCGAAGATCACCATCATGGCCTCGTTCGAAGGGGGCGTGGAGATCGAAAAGGTCGCGGCCGAGACACCGGAGAAGATCCTGCGGGAGACCGTCGAGCCCTCGGCAGGCTACCTGCCTTATGTCGGGCGCAAGATTGGTTTTGGGCTCGGCTTCGATGCGAAACAGGTCAAAGCGTTCACGAAGATGCTCGGCGGCATGATCCGCTGTTTCGAGGAATGCGATGCATCGCTGGTCGAGATCAATCCGCTCGTTACCACGCCGGAAGGCGAGATCGTCGCTCTTGATGCGAAGGTGAACCTCGATGACAGCGCGCTCTTCCGACACAAGGATCTCGCGGAACTGCGCGATATTCACGAAGAAGAGCCGCTGGAAGTCGAGGCCTCGAGCTTCGATTTGAACTACATCAAGCTCGATGGCAGCGTTGGCTGCATGGTCAACGGGGCCGGTCTCGCGATGTCCACGATGGACATCATCGACCTTGCCGGCTCCCGGCCGGCGAATTTCCTCGATGTCGGGGGCGGTGCCAACAAGGAGTCGGTCACCAACGCTTTCCGCATCCTGCTCTCGGATCCCGACGTCAAGGCGGTGCTCGTGAACATCTTCGGCGGCATCGTGCGTTGCGACCGCGTGGCGGAGGGCATTATCGCTGCGGCAAAGGAAGTGAAGATCGAGGTTCCGCTGGTGGTTCGGCTTCAGGGAACCAACGCCGGGATCGCAAGGGAGATGCTTGAGGCCTCAGGGCTGTCCCTGATCGTGGCCGAGAAACTGGACGAGGCGGCACGCAAGGTTGTCGACGCGGTCAAGGGAGGTGGAAAGTGAGCATCCTGATTGATGCGGGGACCAAGGTCGTGGTCCAGGGTATGACCGGCTCCGAGGGCACCTTTCACACCCGGCAGATGGTTGAGGCTGGGACGCGGGTCGTTGCGGGCGTGACCCCCGGTAAGGGCGGGATCGTTCACGAAGGTATCCCGGTCTTTGACAGCGTTTCCGAAGCGATGGCGAAGACCGGGGCGAACGCTTCCGCGATCTTCGTTCCGGCGGCTTTCGCGGCCGACGCGGCTCTCGAGGCGATCGATGCCGGTATTCCACTCATCGTACTGATCACCGAGGGCATTCCGGTGGTTGACATGACGAAGGTCAAGAATGCGCTGATCGCTTCCGGGCGGTCACGGATGATCGGGCCCAACTGTCCCGGGATCATCACTCCGGGGCGATGCAAGATCGGCATTATGCCGGCCTCGATCCACAAGCCTGGAACCGTCGGCGTGCTGTCCCGCTCGGGGACACTGACCTACGAGGCGGTGGATCAGCTGACGCGGATCGGTCTGGGACAGAGCACCTGCATCGGAATCGGCGGGGATCCGATCATCGGCTCGCCCTTCACGTCGCTCCTGCCGGACTTCGAAGCCGATCACCAAAGCGAAGCGGTCGTCCTGATCGGTGAGATTGGTGGTAGTGCCGAAGAGGAGGCCGCCGCCTGGATCCAGGCCAACATGAGCAAGCCCGTTGTCGCGTTCATCGCGGGAGCTACGGCTCCTCCCGGGCGCCGCATGGGGCACGCCGGGGCGATCATCAGCGGTGGCAAGGGAACCGCTGCCGAGAAGAAGGCCGCGCTCCGCGCGGCAGGCATCACCGTCGTGGACTCCCCGGCGGATATCGGCGTGACGGTCGCCAGGCTGCTCGGAGTCGCCTAGACGGTTGTTTCGAGCTAGCATCGTGCAGCTATAAGACTCCCGGTGGGCTTCGGCCTACCGGGCTTTTCTTGGTAATTGAGGAGACAATCGAGATGGCAACAGAACGTACTCTGGCCATGATCAAACCGGATGCCGTGAAACTGAATGTCCTGGGAGAGGTTTTCTCCGCAATCGAGGGTGCCGGCCTTCGTCCCGTGGCCCTCAAGCGTGTCCGACTCAGCAGGCCCCAGGCCGAGGGTTTCTATGCGGTGCATCGCGATCGCCCCTTCTTCAACGACTTGACCGCGTTCATGACGGAGGGCCCGGCCGTGATCATGGTGCTCGAGGGAGAAAACGCGATTTCGGTCTGGCGAGGCCTCCTCGGCGCGACGAACCCCGCCGATGCGGAAGACGGCACGCTTCGCAAGCGTTTTGGCGCGAGTATTCAGTGCAACGGTTTCCACGGGTCTGATGCGACGGATACAGCTGGGTTCGAGATCTCACATATGTTCGGCGGAGTAGAAATTGCTGACTGACCACCGTGGAGCGAAGAATGTTGCAGATTCAGGCGCCCGTCTCCACCCCTGAATCCGCCTTGTGAACCCGCCGTCGGACAGCCGCTTCACTCTCGCATCTGCAACAGCTGTGGGTGTTTAGAGCCTCGTGCCGACGCAATCCTGATCTAATGGGTGCATGGACTGGCCCACCACACCTGTCGAGGAGATTCGTTGCTCCGAGTTCACTCCGGAGCACTGTCCCTGGCGCGAATGCCCTTCGAACCGCTCCGGGCAGCCGGAGCTCTTCCGCTATCGTTCGGCCGGGAGCTACCAGCGAAAGTGTGACGGCCGCATCGTCCCGCGCTTCCATTGTGCGGCCTGCGAACGGACCTTTTCCCAGCAGAGCTTTGCCGCGACCTACTAC
>JANTFM010000253.1 GCA_024763475.1 Acidobacteriota bacterium
TTCGACCTTCTCCGCATAGATCACGCGCGGCTTCTCGTAAGCCTTCTTCATCGAGATGTCCTCCCTCGTAGAGGTGATTCCCGGGTCGCCCCGGGCGCCTTAGGCGTCTGTTAGTTTTCCAGGCCCGTCCGGAACAGGCCCGGGTGCGGGGTTGAGGTCCCCCAGCATTTACGCTGGATGGGCTCTGGGCGCAAGGCCTAGTTGCTATTTGTTTTCACCTGCGTTTTTTTCCGGTGTCTTCTCTTCTTCTCTAAGTCGCTCAGCAGCTTCGAGTTTCGTCGATCCGGAGACCTGCGCCGCGGGATAGAGCGCAAAGGGATCTCCCGTTTCCTTGAGCGCGTTCGCGGGACAAAAAGAAGCGAAAACCGCCTCGGGATGGGCCGCGAGATGTGTCGTGGCCTCCTCCGAGACGCGGCGCACCTGCTCCAGGGTCTCGTGGAGGCCTCCCTTGCCATGCCAGAGATCGAGCAGCGCCTCGACCTCGAGGATGTTGCCGAGGGCCTCCCGCCAGGCGACACAGGGGAAAATATCGCCATAGGGATCGATCGTGATGCCGGTTCGCCCGACGCCGCAAACTTGCTTCATCTCCTTGATCGGGCGGGGCGCGAGGGCCATCTTGCCGCGCCGGGCCTGGTCCACGAAGAAATCCACGAGGAACTCGCGATTCGGCGCGAGTTCGAGCGGTCCCGAGCTGCCATCGTCGGTGGGGACGAGATTCGTATCGTAGGTCACCCGGTAGCCGAAGCGTGCGCCCAGGTCCTCGATCTCCTTGAGATGCTGCTGGTTCAGGCGCGTGATCGGCGTCTTCAGCGAGACCTTCAGGCCCAGTTCGCTCAGGTGTCCGAGGGCGACGAGGAGCTTGTCGAAGGAACCCCGAACGCCGGTCAGACGCTCATGAATCGCTGCTGTCGGACCGTGGATGCTGATTTCGGTATCGAAGGGGCCCAGCGCCGCATAGCGCTCGGCGGTCTCTCGCCTGGCCAGGTCCACACCGTTGGTGTAGGTCTTGAGCACGAAGCCCCGCTCCCTCACCCCCTCCGCGATCGTGAAGAAATCGGGATGACGAAAGGGTTCTCCCCCGGTGAGCGTGATGTTGAACACCCCCGCCGCCTTGAGTTTGTCCAGCGCCGTGAGCCACTGCGGCCCGTCGAGCTGGGTCCGCTTCTGTGGTGAGTTGTAGCAGAAGGAGCAGAGCAGATTGCAGCGATAGGTCAGCTCGAGCTGGCCCGAAATGGGCCGGTTCTGTTCATAGGCGCCCTCGATGAAACGCGTCAGGGGGCTGGTCAAGGGGTGTGATCCTCCTGCAGGCCCGCGATCTGCACGGCTTCGCGCGCAACCAGGTCCTCGAGGACTTCGAGCACATCGCGCTCATGGGTCGCGGCCTCACCCTCATATTCCTTGCCGAGCTGCTCGGCGATCCCCGCAATGCTCCGCTTGCCATCGATGAGCTCCAGGACGCGCAGCGCGCTCCCGCTGAGGACGATCTGTCCTGCCGTATGGGGCACGACGAGCAGACCCTGTCCTCCGAATTCGGTGAAGCTGATCGTGGGATGTCGTTCGCAGATGGTCGAAAGGGATAGGGCAGGCTCTTTGGTCGTCATGAACAGGATTCTCCGGCCGATACGATCGTCAATGTCTCCAGCTGAACAAAATGTACAATCGTTTCCAGTTAGTCGCAATAAACCGCGTCAATCGACGTACCCCAGGCTTCGCAGGCGCTCGAGGACCTCGTCCTCGAGATGGGTCTCGCCCTGCTCCGGAGCGGCGACCCGGGCTCGAGTGCGCAGACGGGCGGCGGATTCGACGCCTCCCGCGAGCGATGGAATGACGCGGCCGCTCATGCGCTCATCGATGCTGTAGCCGGCTGCGAAGAGGAAGCTTGGAGCGATGTCTTCCAGGGCGATCTCGTGCGTCGGCGGAGCCCGCGTCGCGTCAGAGGAGCCCCTGAGAGCCTGCGTTGCGCCAGACGGGCTCCCGAAGAGGACCTGGCCTCCGCCCCGCGTCCCTTCCCTCCCCGGCAACATGACGAGGGTGAGCCGCCTCACTTGGTCTCGCTCCCCGAAGAGCCGGGCCAGCTCCGCGTCGACAGAGTGCGCGTGCGTCTCAGCGGCCTCGAGGACGGAGTAGAGGTCTTCACCCAGCGCGGCTCCCCGCTCCCGGAGGATGTCCAGACCAGGCAGGTAGAGAAAAAGGGCGCGGAGCGAGGGGTCCGCCATGGTGTCTTCCATCGCTGCCAAGTTGAAAAGATCGCTCATCAGCGCATCGCGGGCCGCGGCCTGGAAGGGCGATTCCCCGGGGTCCGCCTCGCCCAGAAGTGACGTCACCCGAAGACGCGCGCGGGTCAGCCAAACGGGAACTCGCGCGTTGCCCCACTCGCCCGGGTAAACGGCTTCCGACGCTCCGCGCCCTGCGAGCGCGGCCACCAGCGCGCCATCGCTGACCAGGTAGCCTCCTTCGGCCCCTGGCGAGGCCGCGGGCCAGGTCGCCCACCAGCCGATGACCGCCGTTTTCGCGGCATCTGCAGTGAGTTCCCAGACGGCGGGAACTTGCCGCGTGCTCGAGCGAACGGCCCGGGAGCGGGTCGGCAGGAGATGTGTGAGAAGCTCAAGGGGCCCCGCCGCAAGTCCCCTCTGGGGCGCGGGGGCCTGGGTCCCGGGGAGCCCCAGGAGGCCGGCGCTATCGATTCCATGGATGCTCGGTGGAGCCCCCGTCGCGACGGTGGTCCAGAGTGAGGCAGGATCCCGGCTCGAGGGGCAGCGGAGCGAAGCTGCTGCGCTCGACGCGGAAAGCGTGGCAAGCCAGGGCATGGAACCGCGTCGCAGCAGGCCCTCGGCGAGATCACCGCCCAAGCCATCCCATCCCACGAGCACCACGCGATCCGGTGCAGCGTCTCGAATCACCACCGGGACGCCGCCGCCACGGTTATCGGGAACGAGGTTCACGGCGAGTGCGGCGGCCAAGGTCCCCGCGAGGGCGAAGACGGCGATCCAGGTGCCGAGGCGCGGTCGTCCGAGGCGTGGAGCTCGCCCGAGGCTCAGGGCTCCCTGCACCAGGACGGCTGCCGACACGACTCGCCCGGTGACGCCCGCGCCGACGGCGAGGAGCAACAGGGTCAGTCCGCCTCGCACACCGAAAGAGCCTGAGGAGATGGCCCACCAGGCTCCCAGATAAAGCGCGAGAACAGCCGCGACCCCGAGCCCCGAGAAAAACGACGCACGGCGGAGGGCGATCTCGCCCCGGCTGCGCGCGATGAGACGGACGGCGAGCGCGATCATGCCCTCGGCCGCCGCGACCAGCAGCCCGAGCACGGGAGAAAAGAGCAGCGCATAGAGCACCCCATCCGGCCAGGCGGGGACGCCTCCTGCCCCCTCGAGGACCAGGCTGGCGGCGAGCAGCAGCCCCAGCAGGGGGCCGGCGATGATTCCGGCCAGCAGTGAGGTGAACAACGCGTGGCGAGCGGAACGACCCGAGCCGATGAACAGGCGCTCGAGTGGGGTTTCGAGATAGCCCTGGGCCATCAGGGCCTCGCGGACGAGTGTGTAGCCGCGAGGGTCGCTTCCCTGCGTCATCGGTCGCGCCCGCCGACGTAGCGTGCGATCTCCTCGAGCCGTCGCGCCCGGGACCCGAAGGTGGAGAGACTCAGGACAGCCGTCTCGATCAGCTCCGCGGAGAGCTGCCGCGCGCCGTCCACGCCGGCGAAGGTCACGAAGTTGGCGCCTCCCTCGTCCTGCCCCGTGTCCTTTCCGGTCTTCTCCGGATCGCCGACGGCATCCAGGACGTCGTCGATGATTTGGAACGCGAGGCCCAGGTTCTTCGAGTAGGCGCGCAACGCGGTGGACTCGTTCGACCCGGCTCCGGCCAGTCGGCCGGCCTCGACGGTGCAGGCGATGAAGAGACTCCCGGTCTTCATGGCGTGGATCTGCTCGAGGTCTTCGAGGCCGGGTGTTTCGTCCCGCGCGAGAAGGTCGAGCCCCTCCCCGGCGACCATCCCGTTTTCGCCGACGGCTTCGCTCAAGGCGATGGCCGAGCCGATGCCGTCGTCCGGGCCGATCCAGCGTCGGCGGGACGCGCGGGCCAGGTGGCCGTAGGCCGCATTGAGCAGTCCGACGGCCGCAAGCATCGCGGTGGACTCGCCATAGGCCAGGTGATTGGTGAGCGAGCCGCGTCGGCGTTGAGCGTTATCGAAAGCCGGGAGATCGTCGAGGATCAGCGACGCCGCATGGACCATTTCGGCAGCGACCGCAAGCGGCATGACGTCGGCTTCGGAGCCGCCGAAAAGCTCCGCAACGGCGAGACAGACGATGGCGCGGATTCGTTTTCCCGGCAGCAGGAGCGTGTAACGCATCGCCTCCACGAGACGAGCCGGGTCTGGATGGCGCGGTGGTATCGACGCCTCGATCGCCTCGTCGACACGAGTGCGGCGATCCTCCAGGTACTCCGCAAGACCCATGGCATCCACCCTCACTTCAACTAAGGGCCCGCTCAAGAATGGCGACCCCTTCTCGCATCCCATCTCCGGGCCATCTTCGGCCCGGGCTCACTCGCGAAATCCTCGACGTCGCTCGGCTACGCGTCCGGTTTCGCGCAATCGTCCGAACCAAAGCGGACCCGAGTCTGGACGCGAGACCTGGGTAGCTCGTCTTGCGCGAGCCTTGAGGGCACGGTGCGTCGTGTCCCGACGAGATCCTCGGCCCACCGACCCTGCCGCCCACGGCTGCAATATGGATCTTGGCGCTTCCTTCGTTCGTCGGCAAGAACAACCCGCCGCGGGGTGCGCCGACAGGAGGCATCCCCCCGGACAAGAACCTAGATTAGGACGCGTGACAAAGACGCCTCGCCATCGACGCCAGTCTCTCTGGGCGTTGTTGATTGCCACACTCGTGATTGGGGCGGGGATCGTCCTGTTCGGGGATCAAGTGCTGCTCCCGGCCCTGAAATCGGCCCCTCGTGGGGGCGCCGCGCCCCCGCAGGCCACAGCGTCCAGGGCCCGCCCCCAAGCGGAGGAAGGTCCGGCTCTCGAAGACCTGCAGGAGGTCGATCGCGTCAGTATGCGAATTGGGGCGGATCGCGGTGGACGGATCGCAGCCCCTGGAGGGGCCGCAACGATCGAGATCCCGCCCCAGGCCCTGGCGGGTGATACGGACGTCTCCCTGGTGCGCATGGTCGCTCCCGCCCGCGGTGGCGGCGTGCACTTCGCCTATGATCTGAGGCCCGACGGGCTCCGCCTGCGCCGCCCGGCAAAGCTGGAGCTGGTGCTCCCGATCGGTGTCGACCCGGGGGAAGCGGAGATCGTGACCTACGACGTCCCCACGTCGAGCTGGCAGCCCGAAAGCGACCAGGACGCGGCATCCGGTGGCGAATTCCTGACGGCTCGCCTCAGCCATTTCTCGCTTCGCCGCGTGCGCATTCGTCCGGGAATGTCCTTCCTGGCCGAAGCGAACGAGGGTCGTGCGACCTTCTACCTCGAGGCGGATGCCGGCAACAGTTTCGAGCGCTACCTCGAGGGCCGCTGGCAGGCCGTTCTTCCAGGGAGCCTTCGCTACCGCGATCTGATGCGCCTGGGCCGCCTGGGCCGCCACAACCTGATCGCCACCGGCCGTCTGCGTGCGATCACCGGCGCGCGCCCGGTGCCCACGGTCTTTCGGGACGAGAGGCGAACGGTCGCGATGCCCCGCGGAGCGCCGCAGGCGCGCACTGGCTGGGTCGAAATTCAGCGACTCGACGACGAGGCCAGGCCGACCGGTCACCGGGTCGTCGCCAGAGTCAACGACTACGGCCCGGGGCCTCGCCCGCGCCAGGCGGGCGTCATCATCGATCTGTCGCGAGCCACGATGGAGGCGCTCGGGCTCGACTGGGGCCACGACTTCGGGCTCTCGAGCGAAAACCCGGATCTTGCCTTCATGAGGGTTCCTTCCACCGCCGCGAGCTCTTCCCTGCACTATCTGCCGGTGCGCGTCACCGCCTACGATCCCCAACCACCGCGGGTCCCCTCCTGCCGACTTCGCTAGCCGCCG
>JANTFM010000254.1 GCA_024763475.1 Acidobacteriota bacterium
GTCAAGGACGAGGCCGGGAACCCGATGGACAGCACCTGGACTCAGCCGAACGGTTTCACGACAGAGAACCGGCCCCCGAGCGTCGTGCAGAACAACCGCCGCACGGACGTGAGATAGGTGAGGGGGTTGGGTGTCTCGGAAGCGGATACCTCGATGTCAGCCAGGTTACATAAAAGTAATCGCCATCGCTGCGGCGGGCCTGGAGGGAGGGCGCCCCGCGCAGGGGCCCGCGGTCAAGGCGCTGAAAACTAAGCGAATTGGCCGGAATGACCGGAGGCCGCTGTGGGGCGCTGGGTCTGGAACGGCAATTGCTATTTCCCGGTCGGCAGGCCCGTGGGGAGCCTTGTCGATGGATTGTGAAACGAGGGGATCGGTATGAACTCGGGTCGGGAATCACGGAGGGGCCGCTCCACCTCGTCGCAGATGCGAACGCCGATCGTGGTGCTACTCGCTGTGGCGACGCTTCTTTGTTGGGTCCTCCCAGGTTTCGCCGGTTCGGTTTCCCTCAGGTGGGATGCGATTCCCGACGCGGATGTGGCCGGGTATCGGCTCTACCACGGCAACTCTCCCGGGGACTTGAACGAGATGATCGACGTGGGCAACGCGACGTCGACGACTCTTTCCGGGCTCGAGGACTGTGCCTGGTGGTATATCTCGATCCGGGCCTATGACGCCGGCGGGCTCGAGAGCCCGGACGACAGCAACCTGGTCTACGGGCTGCCGCGCCCGGTGGTGCAGTCCCTCGACAGGACCCGGATCGGCCGCGGCCAGACTCTCGATTTCGTCGTCAGCGGTCTGAACTTCGATCAGGGCGCCGCGGGGGATCCGAACCATCCGCCCGCACGCGTCGATCTCAGCCATTCGGGCCTGAGTGTCACCGCGACCGAAGTCATCGCCTGCGACACGATCCGCATCACGGTGCAGGCCGCGAGTGATGCGGCGCTGGGTTTTGCTGATCTCGCGGTTGAGAACCCGGATCTGACCTGGGACAGCCCCGTCACGAGCCCTTGGGTCTTCGGCCTGCTGGACAATGCGATCGAGGTCACCGAGAACTCCGATTCCTCGGCGCCCGAGGTGAGTTCCACCGAGCCCGGCGCCGGCGCTGTCGAGATTCCGGCGACCGTGAATCCGCGGGTGATCTTCACGGAAGCCATGAGTCCCTCCACCGTGAATCGAAACACGGTTCGCCTCGTCGGGTCGGATGGACTCGCGATCACGCAGGAGGCGGGCTGGCCGCTCCTCGAAGGGTCGGTGGTGACCCTGCGCCCCGAGCTGCCGCTCGCGGAGGGTGAGACCTACCGGATCCATGTGCTCGGTGGTCCCGGTGGCGTGCGGGATCTCAACGGAAACTCGATGTTGGAGGACTTTGTGCAGACTCCGGGCTTCACGGTCATGGGCAGCACTCGCTCCGACGATGCCGAGGGTCCGCGCGTCGTCTACGCTTTCCCGGAGAGCGGACAGGTCGACATCAGCCGCAACTTGCAGGAAGTGCTCATCACCTTCGATCGCGACATGAGCGGTCTTGCGGGTCTGCTCTCGCCGGCAGAGATGCAGGAGCGCTTCGGTGTCATGCAGGACGAAACCCCCGTCCGCCAGGCGGCGAATTCCCCCCGCTTCGATTCCGGGGGCCGCACGGTCGCCATCATCCTTGCCGAGAGCCTGCGTGACAACTACACCTATGCCACCTTCGTCCACCTCGATGGAGCCGCCCTCCGCAGCACCTTGGAAGGCGCGGACCGGATGGACCTCTTCATGGGTGGCATCTGGACAAGTCGTCCGGCTTGGCGCGTGGAAGGCGCCCTGGAGCGCATCGCCTACCTTCATCCGGAGACGGATCAGCGGGTCGATCTCCAGGCGAGTGCCGAGAGCGTGCCGGCCTCGAACTCCGGCGTCCCCGTCCAGGCGACCTTCGAGGTCAGCTTCAGCCGGCCGGTGGTGCAGAGCAGCGCCAACGCCAGCGTTTTCCAGCTGCTCTTCACGACCGAGCGCCGCTATCAGCGCGCACAGCTCGTCGAGCCGATGAAGTTGACCAACGGCGGAAAGACCGTCGTGGTCGAGACGGTTGGGGATCTGCCCGCGGGCGCCTGGGGTGTCTTGCGCGTCATGACGGGTCCGCAGGGTGTTCAGCTGCACGGCGAGAGCGGTCCCTTCGCTCTCCCCACGGGAACCTACATCAGTGTGCCCTTTGCAACGGAGGTCGCACCTTCCACACAGAGCGAGACTTTGGGAGTCGCCGAGTAATTGGCCAGGAGCGCTCGCGATCGCCAGGGATGGCGGGAAGGAAAAGCGATGAAACACCAGGGAAGGTACAGCAGCATTGGCGTCGCTTTGGCATTCGTCCTTTTCGCGCTGGCTCCCTCGATGGCGGGGGATCTCACCCTCGCCTGGGGCGAGAGCGATGATGCCGTGACCGCGGGATACGAAGTCGAGGTCCTCGACAGCAAGGGCAGCCTGCTTGAGGTTCTTGACGTGGGCGAAGCGACCCGTGTGGTCGTCACGCAACTGGACGACGGGGAACTCTATCGCTTCCGCGTTCGGCCCTATGACGAGTGGGGAAACCTCGCGTCCGATACCAGCAGTGAGATCGAGACCCTGCCCTCGCCGCGCATCGATGCGATCACGGGTGAGGTGGACCCCGGCCGCGGCGGCCGCCTGTCCATCGAAGGCGCGAACTTCGCGGACGGCGCGTGGGCGGTGTCGCGGGTCGATGGGTTGGTGGTGGACGACATGGTGGTCATCCGCCATGACCTCGCCATCGTCACCCTGCGGAGCACCAAAGGGTCAGAGGTCACCGCGATCTCGCCCGAGGAACTCCTGATCGTCAACCCTGTGCGCAAGGCGGAAGCCTACCTCCGCTCGCATCCTGAGCTGCTCGATCTCGACGGTTCCGGAGAGGTCGACGAGGTCGATCTGGGCATTCTCGAGAGCCTCTTCGGCGTGAGCCGGGGCGATGCGCTCTTCCGCCCGGAGCTCGATCCGACGGGCGACGGAGTGATCGACGGCGAGGACCACGCGATGGTCCGCGCCCTGCTGGTGCGGGAGCAACGCAGACTGAGGGGGAGACCTTGACGATTGCGAAGCCACCCTCCACATTCGACCGGAGGCAGGACGAGGAGGTTGCCCGTTCGGGGTGCTTGGAGAGTGGACGAGTGCTGGTTGGTGAAGATGCTTTCTTCAGGAAGGTCGTCGAAGGGATGCGTTGCGGCATCGTGACCGTCGATCGGGACGCTCATGTCCTGACGGTCAACGATCTCGCCCGCGATATCCTCGATCTCGAGGCGCCCGTGCGCTCCGGGACTCTCGTGCGTGAGGCCCTCTCCTGCCATCCCCGTCTCGCGGAGGTCCTGGTCTCGGCCCTCGAAATGTCCCATCTCCCGAACCGGGCCGAGATGGAGATTCGCTCGCGTGAGGACGACGGGCGGACCATCGGGTTCACAATCTCGCCGATCTCGGCGGGCGATGACCTGCTCGGCGTGGCCCTCTTCTTCAAGGATCTCACGCTGGTCGAGCGCCAGGAGGAGCAGGAGCGCCTCCGTGACCGGCTGGCTGCTCTCGGGCAGATGGCCGCGAGCATGGCCCACGAGATCAGGAACCCCCTCGCATCGATCGAGGTCATGGCCTCGCTGCTCAAACGCAAGATGTCAGGCCGCGCTGGCGAACTCGAACTGGTGACCAAGATCGCATCGGAAGTGGCACGGCTCAACGCGACCGTGACCCGTGGGCTGGAGTTCGCCCGGCCCCTGGTGCCGGAGCTTCAGCTCCAGCCGATCATCGAGGTGCTGGAAGACTCTCTGGCGGAGACGACCGCCCGTTTCCCCGAGAGCAAGGTCCAGCTCGCCTGGGATACCCCCGCGCAGCTCCCCGAGGTGCCGGTCGACGCCGCGCTGATGCGGCAGGTCTTCGTCAATATCCTCGCGAATGCCTTCGAGGTGCTGGAAGGGAAGGGGACCATCACGATCCGTCTTACATCAGTAGCGCGCCCCGCGCGGGAACCCGGGGCGATCGATGTGGTCATCGAGGATGATGGTCCGGGCATCGCCCCTGACGTGCAGGACAAGATCTTCTATCCCTTCGTGACGACCAAGGAGAGTGGCTCCGGGATCGGTCTCGCCATGGCGAGGAAGATTGTCGAGTGCCACCATGGCATGATAGACGTCGAGTTTCTCCCGTCGGGGGGGACCGCATTTCGCGTGCGGTTGCCTCTCCTCACGGACCACGAAGCGGACGGCCGAGGCTAGGACACGATGCGCAAGATCCTCGTAGCGGAAGACGAGCGGAATCTCCGCGAAGGAATCGCCGAGGCCTTTCGCGATGCAGGGCACGAAGTCGTCGAGGCGGCGGCAGGCGACGAAGCCCTGAGTTGCGTGGAAGAACAGGTCTTCGACCTGGTCGTCACGGATTACAAGATGCCCGGCATGGACGGTCTCGAGCTGCTGCGCCGCATCCGCATGATCAACGACACCACCGCGATCATCATGATGACGGCCTACGGCACGGTGGAAGGCGCCGTGCAGGCGATGCGTCTCGGAGCCTTCGACTACATCCAGAAACCCTTCAATCTCGAGGAGCTGGAACTCAAGGCCGAGCGGGCTCTCGAGCACCGCAAGCTGCTCTCCCGCCTGATGGAGTTCGATCGCCGGGAGATCGTGGGGCACTTCGGCAACATCATCGGGGAATCCCCGTCGATGCGCCGGATCTTCGAGATCGTCACCAAGGTCGCCCCGAGCAATGCGACGATCCTCGTGCTCGGCGAGACGGGGACGGGCAAGGAACTGATCGCCCATGCCGTCCACCAGAACTCCAACTGCAAGGACGGGCCCTTCGTCAAGGTCAACTGCGCGGCCCTGGCCGAGAACCTGCTAGAGTCCGAGCTCTTCGGGCACGAGCGCGGTGCGTTTACCGGTGCCGACCGTCAGCGGGCGGGCCGTTTTGAGCTCGCCAACGAGGGCACGCTTTTCCTCGACGAGATCGGCACGATGTCGGCGGGGACCCAGGCCAAGGTGCTTCGTGTGCTCCAGGAGCGCGAGTTCGAACGCCTCGGAGGGACCCGGACGATCAAGTCGGATGTGCGCCTCGTCGCTGCCACGAATCGCGATCTCGAGCAGGCGATCCTCGACGGTGATTTCCGCGAGGATCTCTACTTCCGGCTCAACGTCGTGACGATTCGCATCCCACCCCTCAGGGAGCGCCGCGAGGATGTCATTCCCCTCGCGACCTTCTTCCTGCAGCGCTTCGCCGACGACCTGAAGAAGACGATGCGTGGCTTCTCCCCGTCGGCTCTGCGTCTTCTCACCCGCCACAACTGGCCCGGTAACATCCGCGAGCTCGAGAACTCGATCGAGCGGGCCGTGCTGATGTGCGAGGGGCAGGTGCTCGAGCCCCGGGACCTGACTCTCGGCGTGGCGAACGGAGACTCTTCCGGCAGCGCGTCCCGCATGGCCGCCGTCCTGCGGATGCCCGCCGAGGGTATGGCGCTCGACGACCTGGAGAAGATGGCGATTCTCGAGGCCCTGCGGATGAACGACTGGATCCAGAAGGATGCCGCCCGCTTCCTCAATATCTCCAGCCGTGTGATGAACTACAAGATCCAGAAACACGAGATCACCCACCCCCGCTGGGCCCGCAACCGCACGCCGGCAACCGACGGACGGTAGCTGGCTGACACAGGAAGCGCTCACTCACCTTCGGTGGACACGAAAAACGGCCCGCCCCTGCGCACGGGAAACTCCCCGCGCTCAAGTTCAAGTCCGTACGCTGCGGCCCATCAGCTTTCCGGAAAATGGCGCTATGGCTTCCCGGATACATTCCACCGTGGAGCGCAGATTGTTCTACGAATCCGGCCCGTTCGGATGTCCGCCGAGCGCCGTTTGGCCCGCGGTCCGTATGGCACCACCCCTTGCTACCTTGTTGTCCGCGATTCGACTTTCGCCCCAGATAGAAGCTCTCTGTTCGCGCACTCGTCCCGCCGCCAATCCTCTCAGAAGGCGTTGATCAGATTGTGTT
>JANTFM010000255.1 GCA_024763475.1 Acidobacteriota bacterium
GGGCCCGATCCCTTCTTCTTCAATCGCCTGGAGCCGAAGGCCGCGTTGAGTTTCTCCTCCCACAGCCTCGAAGCCCCCGCCGTGCTGGCCCTCGCAGAGGAACTCTTCTCTTCCCGCGCGAGCGCCTATGCCCTGGGCATTCGGGGATACAGCTTCAACGAGTTCGGTGAGAGACTCTCCCCGCGGGCCGAGGCCAACCTGGCCCGCGCGCTGCAATTCATGGAGTCCGTGCTGCGTGATCACTCCTTCCGCCCGGCGGAGGAGCGTCACCACTGGTCCGAGGAGGAGGCGCTGGCCTCTTCCGTCGAGGAATCATGATGAAGGATGGCAAGCACCTCATTCTCTACGTTGACGATGACCAGGACTTCCTCGATTCGATGCGCATCATCCTGGAGGCGAGTGGCTACCGGATGATCGAGGCGCTCAGCGCCGACATGGGCCTCAAGGCCTTCAAGGAGGAGACGCCGGACCTGATCATCGTCGATCTGATGATGGAGGAGGTCGATTCGGGCACCCGCCTCGCACGCTGGTTGAAGGCGGAGGGCAATACGGCGCCGGTCTACATGCTCTCCTCGGTGGGAGACACGATGAGCGTGACGACAGACTACGTGGATCTGGGACTCTCCGGTGTCTTCCAGAAGCCCATCGATCCGCAGTCCCTGTTGACAACGCTCAGGATCAAGTTGGCGGGCTAGCGCCTTCCGGGGCGCGCTACAATGGACCAATGCGTCGAGTAAGCCGGGTCACCGTGGACATGGAGGGCGTCCTGCAAGGAGTGGGATTTCGTCCCACGGTGCAGCGTCTCGCCGTTCTCGCGGGGATCGGGGGTTGGGTACAGAACCGTTCGGGGCGCGTGCGCATGCGGCTTGTCGGCCCGGAAGCCGTGCTCGAGGCCTTCCTCGCCGCGTTGCCAGCCCGGCTTCCGGCGCAGGCCAGGCTCCAATCCCTGACCCGCTCTCCGTTCGAGAGCGTCGAGGCGGACGCGGAGGCCCTGCGTTTCTCCATTCGCGAGAGCCGCGTGGACCAGCAGACGCGGGTCTCCATTCCCGCCGACCTTGCGACCTGCGATGAGTGTCGCGTGGAGCTCTTCTCCAGCGGGTCGCGCTATTTCGGTTATCCCTTCACGACCTGCACGAACTGCGGTCCCCGTTACACGGTCGTGGAGGACATGCCCTATGACCGGGAACGCACCTCGCTTTCGGCCTTCCCCCTGTGCAGGGACTGCCGGGCGGAGTATGAGGATCCTCGGAATCGCCGCTTCCATGCCGAGTCGATCGCGTGCCCGAGATGCGGCCCTCGAATCTGGCTGACGGATGCCTCCGGTGGGGAGATCTCCGGCGAGCCACTGCGCGAGGCCCGCAGGGCCCTGGCCGCAGGCAAGATCGTGGCCGTCAAGGGACTCGGTGGATTCCTGCTCGCGGCCGACCCGTTCAACCGCGAGTCGATCGCGACGCTGCGGACCCGGAAGCGGCGTCCCTCGAAGCCCTTCGCGTTGATGGCTCGCTCGATGGAGGTGATCGCTCACCACACGGTGCTGGGTGACGAGGCGCGGGCCTGGCTCGGCGCTGCGGAGGCACCGATCGTCATCCTCGACATGGCGGATCGTTGTGGGGTAGCCAGCGGCCAGATTGCTCCCGACACGCGCACCCTGGGAATGATGCTCCCGACAACGCCGCTCCACACGCTGCTCTTCGAGCCCCTGCCGGGGGATCCTACGGCCGCGTTCGACCTGCTCGTCATGACGAGTGGAAACCGGAGCGGCGAGCCGATATCGACGCGCAACGAGGAGGCTCTCGAGCGTCTGTCCGGGATTGCGGACCTTTTCCTGATGCACGACCGGCCGATCCATCTGCGCTGTGACGATTCGATCACGGTCATCTCCCGTTCGAAGCCGCAGCTCTGGCGGCGTGCTCGCGGCTTCAGCCCGCGCTCCATCGCTCTCGCCAGGCCGCTGTCACGCCGGGTCCTGGCACTCGGCGCCGAACTCAAGAACACGATCGCGGTCGGTTACGGCAAGGAGGTCGTGCTCTCGCCGCATATCGGCGACCTGGAGACTCCGGAAGCCGTGGACTCCCTCGAGGAGGTCGCAACGAGCCTTCCTCGATTCCTCGAGCAGACGCCGGAACTCATCGCGGTCGACCTTCATCCGGACATGCGCTCGACCCGCCTCGGCCTGCGCCTCGCCCGGGAGGGCGGTCTTCCGGTCGTCAGGGTGCAGCACCACCATGCCCACGCGGCCGCCGGTCTCGCCGAGCACGGGCTCGACTCCGGCCTCGCCCTCGTCTTCGACGGCACGGGACTCGGCAGCGACGGCAAGATCTGGGGCGCGGAGCTGCTCGATCTGGAGCCCGGCGGGGTTCGTCGCCTGGCGAGTTTCGAGAGCGTCCCGCTGCCCGGTGGCGATGCGGCGGTCCGTCAGCCCGCACGCCAGCTCGTGGCGCGCTGGGTCGAGAGCGGCCGGACGGTCGATGCCGCCTGGCGGGAGCGGCTCGGGATCGGCGAGACCGAAATCAGTGCCTGGGAGACGCAGTGCCGCCGGGGCTTGAATGCTCCCCAGACCCATGCGGCGGGCCGGCTCTTCGACGCCTTTTCCGCGGCGCTCGGGATCTCTCCCCGGCGGGTCAGCTACGAGGGACAGGCCGCGATTCGCCTCGAGGCCCGCGCCCGCGAGTGCAGATCGGACGTCGGTCTGCCAGAATTGCCGTTCACCCTGGTCGACCGCGAGGGCCTGTTGTTGGTCGATTGGAGCGAGAGTTTCGTGCGGGTTCATGAGAAGGCGCCACGTGCTGCCGACGCCGCATCCTGGGCCCTTTCGTTTCATCACGCGGTGGCGCGTGCGGCCCGGGCGATGGTGCGCGAGGCCGGCGGAACTCGCACAGGGCCGGTCCTGCTCACCGGAGGAGTGTTCATGAACCGTCTGCTCGTCGACCTGCTTAGCGAGGGGCTCCTCGAGGACGGAGTGTCCGTCGTGTTGCCCCGCCTGGCCCCGCCGAACGACGGCGGAATCTCACTGGGCCAGGTCTTCGTTGCCGGAGGAGTCCACTGAATGTGCCTAGCCATCCCGATGAAGCTCATTGAGCTCAATGATCTGGGCGGAGGAACCGCCCAACTCGAAGGAGCCCGCTACGAGGTCAACCTGAGTCTCGTCGAGGGTGCCGAGGTGGGGGACTACCTGATTGTGCACGCAGGTTTCGCGATCGAGACGCTCGACCAGGAGGAGGCGGATGCCCGGCTGGAACTCTTCGGGAAGATGGCGGAGGCCTACCGGGAGGAAGGGACGCGCGGCGAATCGGCATGAAGTACATCGAGGGCTTCCGCGACGCGGATGCGGCCCGCTTCCTCCACGACAAACTGGCTGCGACCGGCGAAGAACTCGCACGCGAGGGCCGTACGGTGCGCGTGATGGAGGTGTGTGGATCCCACACGATGGCCATCGCGCGTTTCGGCGTTCGCGGCATGCTGCCGGACACCGTGAGCCTGCTCTCGGGGCCCGGCTGTCCCGTGTGTGTGACGGATGCGGCCTATATCGACGCCGCCATCGAACTCGCTGAGCGCGAGATCATCATCGCGACCTTCGGGGACATGATGCGGGTGCCCGGAAGCCGGGAGACCCTCGCCCAGCTGCGGGCCGCCGGCGCAGAGGTTGAGGTCTGTTACTCGCCCGAGGGGGCCCTCGTGCTCGCCCGGAACAACCCCGAGCGGGAGGTTGTCTTCCTCGGTATCGGCTTCGAGACGACGACCGCGCCGGTGGTCTCCCTCGTCCATACGGCGCAGGCGCAGGGCGTCAGGAACCTGAGCGTGCTGACGGCCTTCAAGCTCGTGCCGCCGGCGCTCGACGCGCTCATCGCGGACGTCGAAGTGCAGATCGATGCCTTCCTCTGCCCGGCACACGTCTCGGCAATCATCGGCTCGGAGGCCTACCGGCCGATCGTCGAGCAGCATTCGATTCCTTGTGCCGTGGCGGGTTTCGAACCGCTCGATATCCTCTACGGCGTGCAGGTCCTGGCCGAGATGCTGGCCCAGGACAAGCCGGCGCTGGTCAACCACTACGCGAGGGTCGTCCGCCCCGAGGGCAACCTCGCGGCGAAAACACTGATCGACGCCTACCTCGAACCCGTCGATGCCGGCTGGCGCGGGCTTGGCGAACTCCCCCGGAGCGGCCTCGGCCTGCGCGAGCGGTGGTCCGCCTACGACGCGGCGAAACGCTTCTCGGTGTCCACCCGTGGCGGCTCTTTCGATCCGCGCTGCCGTTGCGGCGACGTACTCAAGGGCAAGATCATCCCTCCGCAGTGCCCGATCTTCGGCAAGGTCTGCACACCCGACAACCCGGTCGGTGCGTGCATGGTCAGCTCGGAGGGGAGTTGTGCGGCCTACTATCGCTACTCGAGGACAGACTAGGTGACCACGAAGAGGACAGTCTTGGTGACCACGAAGAGGACAGTTTAGGTGACCACGAAGAGGACAGTTTAGGTGACCACGAGAAAGATACTCCTGGGACATGGCGGCGGCGGGCGGCTCTCCCGCGATCTGATCGCGCAGGAGATTCTCCCACGCTTCGGGGAGGGCCCGCTGGCGGGTCTGCCTGACGGTGCTTTGCTCGAGTTTGGCGGGCAGAAGCTGGTCTTCTCGACGGACAGCTTCGTCGTGCATCCGCTCGAGTTTCCCGGGGGTAACATCGGTGAACTCGCGGTGCACGGGACGGTGAACGACATCGCGGTCTCAGGAGGGAAGCCACTCTGGCTCTCGCTGGCGGCGGTGCTCGAGGAGGGACTGGATCTGGCCCTCTATCGCCGGGTCCTCGACTCGGTGAAGGCTGCGGCCCGGGAGTGTGGCGTGCAGGTGGTCACCGGAGACACGAAGGTCGTGGCCCGAGGACAGTGCGACGGGGTCTACCTCAACACGGCCGGCATCGGAGTTTCTATCGAGGGCTTCGAGCTCTCGCAGGGTGCCGTGCGCGCCGGGGACCAGGTGCTCGTCTCCGGTACGCTCGGGGAGCACGGGATGGCGGTCATGGCCGCCCGGGAGGGCATCGCGATCGCCGGGGGCGTCGTCAGCGACACGGCGGGGGTACAGCGCCTGGTCCAGGCAGCGGCTCCCTTCGCGGCGGGGGTGCGCTTCATGCGCGATCCGACCCGCGGCGGGGCGGCAGCAGTGCTGGGCGAGATCGTGGAGGACACGTCCATCGGCATCCTGCTCGACGAGCAGGCCATCCCCTTTTCTCCGGGGGCGCGTGCCATCGCCGAGATGCTGGGCCTGGATCTCCTGCATGTTGCCTCGGAGGGCCGGATGATCCTGATCTCGGCGCCCGAGTGTTCTGCTAAGATCCTAGCGGCGTGGAAGGCTCTTCCGGAGGGCGAGAATGCTGGCGTCATTGGCAGGGTCAGCGAGGACGCGGGCCGGGTGATCCTGACGACGGCGATCGGGGGCCGTCGCCTGGTGGACATTCCCCGGGGCGAGCTCCTGCCGAGAATCTGCTGATGCACGAGCTGAGCCTTGCGATGGCGCTGGTGGAACAGATCGAGGAGGTGGTTCGGCAGGAAAAGGCGACCCGCGTGCTGGAGCTGCAGGTTGTCATCGGAGCGTACAGTGGCGTGGAGCTCGAGCCCTTCGAGTTCTGTTTCCCGCTGGCCGCCGAGGGTTCGGTGGCCGAAGGCGCGAAGCTGAGGATCGAGAAGGTTCCTGTCCGCATCCGCTGCGGCGAGTGCGGCAAGGAGTCGGTACCTGAGTTGCCGAGCGTGGCGTGTACGCTCTGCGGCAGCTGGGGAGTTGAGATCATCGCGGGTAAGGAGTTCCTGCTCCGCTCGCTGGAGGTGAGCTGATGTGCCGTGATTGCGGATGTCAGGAAGGCAACGAGAAGAAGTTCTTTCACTCGCACGGGCACTCACACCCGCACGATCAGGGGCACTCCCACGAGCACTCCCATGATGACGGGCAGGTCCACGATCACGCCCACGATCACCGGCACTCCCACGAGCATTCCCATGATGACG
>JANTFM010000256.1 GCA_024763475.1 Acidobacteriota bacterium
CCCAGGGAGGGGTCAGCATTCTGCGGGAAACACGCAAGATCGTGCGGCCTGCCCGATCGGCTCGCCGCGCCCCTTGGCTCTGGCGGTTGCTCCGGCGTCGGCGCCGCCCGCAACATCGCGTTGTGCGGGCCGAGACCAATGAGCTGAGGCGAGCATCGTCTGCACGCGACCGAGGATCGTGTGCTTCTCTCGGACGACGTGCATGCCGCGCGCGGCGATCGTGCGGGCCCGCTCTGGCCGCGCCGCGTACCAGCGGAGCTTCTCCTCGAGTTCGTCCAGGGTGCGATAGGCGTCCAGCTCGACGCCGATCTCGAAGAGTTCGTTCAGGGCGTCGCTGTACTCGGCGAGCACGAAACCTCCGCAGCCCATCACGTCGAACACGCGCATCGTGATCATATCCGACTGGTAGAGGCGGCCGATGTCGACGTTGATCAGCGACCCGGAGTAGACGTCGTTCAGCTCGCGGAAGTGTTCCGCCGGCCCCTTGTAGATCGCACCAGACCCCTCGAGACTGCGCCAGTAGCCGTCTCCCCAGACCTGTATTCCCTGGGAGCCGAGGCGTGACAGGTAGACCAGGCGCTTCTCGGAGGCCGAGATCTCGGCGATGAGCTTGGCCGGATCGAGACTTTCTTCGGACTGCGCGAGGGCGGCCAGGAACGCGGGCGCCCGCTCGGCGAGGAGTCCGGGGATGAGGTAGCGCGAATAGTCCTTGCGCTGCTCGGCAAGCACGTCTTCGACCAGGCGATCTCCACCCTGTGCCCGGGCGACTGGGGACGGCTCGTGCCGCGAGTAGAGCTCGAGAAAGTCCCTGCGGTTCTTGCGAGCCTGTTCCGCCATGCTGGCACCGACGAAGGACGCCGTGGCCTGGTAGCGAGCCGGATCAGTTTCAGCGGACCGCGTGGCGAAGCGCCGCCTCGGGTTGGTCGCGAGCGGCAGGTACTCCACGTGATCGAAGCCTGCCTGCCGAAACTCCTCCACCTGCGCCGCTCGATAGGTGAAGATGCGGGCGTGACCGGTCGGCGAAGCGACAGGACGGAGCGTATCCCGCGTCGGGTCGATCTCCCAGGACAGGAGTCCGATCCCCCGCGCACGGCAGAACTCGGCGAGGCCGTTCTTGTAGTTGATCGCCGCCACGAATCGGGGCGCGAAGACCTGGGTCGTGATCGCCATCTCTTCGATGGAGAGGATGCGCACGTCCATCACATAGACGCTGAAGCCTTCCTGCTCCAGGGCATCGACGAGATCATCAACGAAGAGTTCACCGGCGATGACGACGGCACGATCGTCACTCAGGCCCCGCTCGAGGATGCGGCGCTCAGCACGGTAGATCCCGCTGAGTAAAGGATGCTCGATGACCGCGGCCCGGCTGCTGAGAGCCGCATGGTGTACGAGATCCGCGCCGAGGGCCAGCCGCAGGCGACCGGACGACAGCGCTGCCGAGTAGTCCCTTTGGCCCAGGGCCAGCCGCAGGAGCCAGGGGTCGCGCTCCCAGGCCGTGATCCGGGCTTCCGGGCTCTCCTTGAGCAGCGCATCGATCATCTCGCCCGAGCCGATGCCGAAGAGAAAAATCTCCCCGTTGCCGGCAACCTGGCTCCGCACGTGCTGCAGGAGGTCTTCGCCGATCGCCAGGGAGCGCCAGTTCCGGAGGTGGCGGTACATGAACTGGCCCGCCTCGGAACGCGTCACATGGGAGCCGTCTGCCGGCAGGCAGACGCGTTGAAAGAGCGCCGGGTGGACCCGTTGCAGGGCCGCGAGGTTGCGCTCCAGCATCGGCTCAGGCCGTCCTGACGAGACTGAGTTCCGCGCTGTCGCCGAGTCCTCGCTCGAGCAGCTCCTCGAAGTAGCAGATCGTCCGCACGAGGCCGTCGTCGAGCCGCGTTCCCGGGCTCCAGCCGAGTTGCCCGCGCGCCAGCGCGATATCGGGGCAGCGCCGCACCGGGTCATCCTGGGGCAGCGCCAAGTACTGCAGTTTCGAGCGGGAGCCCGTCAGGTCGATGATCCGCATGGCCAGCTCGAGCATCGTGAACTCGACCGGATTGCCCAGGTTGACGGGGCCGAGGAAGGCGTCGTCCGTCGCCATCAGGCGCGTCAGGGCCTCCACCAGGTCGTCGACATAGCAGAAACTGCGGGTCTGCTGCCCGTCGCCGAAGACGGTCAGCGCTTCACCGCGCAGTGCCTGCATGATGAAGGTGCTGACGACGCGGCCATCGGCCGGGTGCATCCTCGGGCCGTAAGTGTTGAAGAGCCGGGCGACCTTGATCCGCAATCCGTACTGGCGGTGGTAGTCGAAGAAGAGGGTCTCCGCGCAGCGCTTGCCCTCGTCGTAGCAGGATCGCACGCCGATCGGGTTGACATTTCCCCAGTAACTCTCTCGCTGGGGGTGCATCTCGGGATCGCCATAGACCTCGGAGGTCGAGCTCTGGAGGATCTTCGCGCCGGTGCGCCTGGCAAGGCCGAGCATGTTGGTCGCACCGAGCACGGAGGTCTTGATCGTCTGTGTCGGGCTGACCTGGTAGTGCACCGGAGATGCCGGACAGGCCAGGTTGTAGATCTCATCGACCTCGACGCGCAGCGGCTCGCAGACATCATGGCGGATCAGCTCGAAGGCCGGGTTCGACAGAAGGTGCGCCACGTTCTGTCGGTTTCCCGTGAGAAAGTTGTCGACGCAGAGCACTTCCGCACCGTCGAGGAGCAGTTGCTCGGAGAGATGGGAGCCGAGGAAACCGGCCCCGCCCGTGACCAAAACCCGCCGGGGATGAAGGCTTGTCATCTGGTGAACGCTCCTCCGCCCCGGCATCCAGCCGGGGCAATTCACCAGACTTCTCGGTCACAGGCAGCCGATCTTGACCCCTAATGTCCCCAAGTGTTCGCGAGGCCTCATCCAGCAACCCGCTGCATCTCCTTCCGGAAGAGAACGTGAGCTTGTCAGCAGATGGCTAGGGCCCCTCCTCTCCGCAAGCGTTGGCCGCCAGGACCTTGTAGAAGAAGGTCTTCTTGTCACCCGCCGCGTTGAGATCGTCATAGAACAGATCCGCGGTCTCGCCGATCCTGCCAAAGCCCTGATCCGGCTGCTCCGAACGGTAGACGTTGTAGCTGTAGGCATCCGTCGGAGCCGGCCATTCGAGGCGTACGTGGGCGTGCCCGACAACCCTGACGGTCAGACCGCCGAGAGCACCCGGCACGGGCTGATCCGTGCTCTCGCTGACCGCAGCCTCGACGAGGTTGGCGTCCATGACGCCCCCGTTGTTGGGGCCGCTGCCACAACTCTCGTCACTCTCCGCGCGGACGATGTAGTAGAGCTGCTGGTCCGTCGGAGCCGCCGCATCGTTGAAGGACAGCCCCGTGATCCCGGAGGCCACCAAGGTGGAAGACGAAGGCGTGAAGCCGGGGCTGCTGCTCCGGTAGAGGGCGTAGCTTCCGCTGGCCCCCGTTCCCCAGGAGACGGCTTCGACCCAGGAGACGGTCACACCATCCGCGCCACAGGCATCGTTGTCGATCGCCGAAACAACCCCGGCGAAGGAAGGCGTCCCGGTGCAGGTGCCGCAGGCCCCGTAATCGGGGAACGTACCGTCCTTGAAGATGATGTCATCGACGGTCCAGCCCGAGTACTGTCCGCTCCCGTCCGAGGTCTGCTTGAACTGCAGGTGGACTGTCTGCTCTCCATCGACACCTTGGGCCACGTCTTCCGAGTAGACGATGTAGCCCCCATCACTCACCGCAGCCCCGTCGTTGCGGTAGAGCGGCCGTCCGGCATTGGTCCAGAGCCAGAGCGACGCCTCGTCGCCGGTGCCGACGTGCAGGTTGCGGTAGATGATGAGCTTGGTGTTGGTCCAGGAGCTGGCATCGACCACGGGAGACGAAGCGCTCTCGTTGATGTCCGGCTCGTAGTCACCGGAGAAGCTGCCCTGCCCCGAGAGATCATGCCCCAGGACACCCTGGTTGTTGTAGGCACCGCTTGGATCCGGTTGGCCCGAAGACCCGCCGAGCCCCTGGGCTGCGCCGATCTCCCACTCACCATCCAGGGTCCATCCGGCGGAACCACTCTCGAAATCGGCCTTCCAGAAGAGCCCCGGGATCTCGCCGAGCGAGAAACTGTAAGGCTCCCCGTGATTGTCTCCCACGGACTCGAGCCCGAAGGCGTCCGTGCTGTGGAGACGGAAATAGACCTTTTCGCAATGAGCGAACTGGTTCAGGAGGAAGGAGTGGCTCGTGGTCAGCCCGCTGTCGGAAACGCTCTGGCCAAGAGCGGGAGAGTCACCCCATTCGAGCATCGCATCCGCCGGCTCCCCTGTATTCCACTCGATCGTCGCCCGGTTGTCGGTGATCGCAACCACGGTGATGTCGCGAATCTCCGGGCCCACACAGTCCGCCATCGCGGTGTCGAAAGACACGGCGCTTGAACCCGTCCCGTCATTCGCATCGAGGTAGGTTGCCGTGATGACATCGCCGTCGACGATCTGAAGCACGCCGTCGGCACTCGGGGCACCGGAGTCGGTCCCGATCGATCCGCTGAACTTCGAGGTGTTGGGCCCGGTCTCCGTGACGAGCACGATCTCGGGCTGATCCTCGCTCGTGGAACTGAGTTCCAGGACCGTCGTGTCGGCCGCGCCGGAGTCGAGGTTGAGATCCAGATCCGTCACCCAGAACTCCACCGTGTCACTGCAGGAGTACTCCGCCGCATCGATCGTGACCCGGCCACCGTGGCAAGACTGCGGTCCCTCACCGAAATCGCCAAGCGTCTCGAAGTGGTAATACTGGCCGCCGTTGTCATCGAGCCTCGCGTTGCCGAGGGAATCGATGCTCTCGACGCTGTAGTAGTAGACCGTGCACTCGTCGAGACCGTTTAACGTGACCGAATGGGAGGTCGTGGACCCAGCAGCTTCCGCAATCGTTTCCGGAGGAATCAACGGGCCGTAGATGACCTTGCTGGTGCTTCGCTCGTCGGTCTCCCAGCGGATCTTCGCGCTAACCAGCGTCACGTCCTCGTCGCGGACGTTCGTGATGACGGGCTCGGTGCAATCAACGTCCGCCGTGTCGGTCTTCGGCACGTTGATGCCGCCCTCGCCATCATCCGCGTCGAGGTAGGTCGCGGTGACGACATCATCCGGTGAGACCTGGACCACGCCGTCGCTGACGGGAGAGCCCTCGGCCACGTCGACCGTTCCACGGAAGACACCCGTGTCCACGTCTGTCTCGTCGAGGGTCACCACTTCGGGGGTCGTTTCCGTATCCGAGCTGACCTCGATGGTGATCGAGACGCTCCCCTGCAAGTCCACGTCCGAGACCGTAAGGGTCAAGGTACCAGAACAGTTCACCGCTTTCTCGCGGATCGACATGGCCCCGTCCGAGGTCGCGCTGAGCAGCACGGCCTCGTAGGCGTCGACCCGGCCGCTGCCGTAGACGTTGTCCTTGCCTGGATCGCCGAGATCAACCGAGGTGTCCTCGAGCAGCATCTTGAGGTCGTCATGGCCGAGGGCCGGATTCCTCGAGACCATCAGCGCGACCGCTCCCGCCACGTGGGGCGTCGCCATCGAGGTGCCCGACTTGAAGGAATAGCCGCTGCACTTGTTGTGCGACTTCGTGTCGACGCCGGGACCCGCAACGTCCGGCTTGGTCAGGCCGGGCGGATAGGGATGATCCCCGTACTCCGGCACGTCCTGCCAGGTCACCGGGCCGCGGGACGAGAAGCTCGCGATGCCGTCGCTGCAGTTCACCGCCGCCACGCTGATAACGCGCGGCACATCGCCCGGTGTGCGGATGTTATCCGGCTCGCTGCCCGAACCTTCGTTACCCGCCGCGATGACCATCGCGGTCCCGAGGTCAATCGTGTTCTCGCAGTTCGCCCGCCAGGTCGCGCGATCCGGGTTTTGGTTGTGCGGCCAGCCGAGGCTCATCGTGATCGCGTCCGCACCGTTCTCGGCCGCGTACTGCATGCCTTCC
>JANTFM010000257.1 GCA_024763475.1 Acidobacteriota bacterium
GTCACCCCGCAGGTCCAGGGGCAAGGCGGGGTCGATCGTCTTGCGGAACGCGAGCCCTTTGAGTTCGGCAGACTTCTCGAACGAGGCGAGACAGGTCTCGAAGACACGCTGCAGATCGAAGGGACTCTCCTCGAGAGTGATCCTCCCCGTTTCAAGATCCGAGAAACTCAGCAGCCTCTCGATGACGGTGAGCAGTTGCTTGGCAGAATCCCGGACGCATTCGAGATCTTCCCTTTGACCCGAGTCGATGTCGCCCTCGAGCAGCAGCTCGCACATGCCGAGAATCCCGTTGAACGGGGTCCTCAGTTCATGGGTCACGTTCAGGATGAACTCGGACTTGAGGCGCAGGGCATCGAGGGCCTCACCCCGTGCGCGGATCAAGTCCTCCGCCGTCCGGGCGGAGCGATGGACATACTGCACACGCTGGGGGAAGAGAGCCCAGTTGAGGGGCTTGGTGACGAAGTCCGTGGCCCCGGCCTCGTAGGCCCGGTGAATCGACTCGGAGTCCTCGAGACCCGTGATCATGATCACCGGAAGACGCTGACCGAGCGGATGCTCCCGCACGCGTTCGAGGACCGTGAACCCGTTGATATCCGGAAGGAGAACATCGAGGAGGATCAGATCCGGGGTCGCCTCTTCGAAAGCGTGCAGCGCCGCGTCGCCACTATCAACCGCCTGGGCACTGAAGCCCACACTTTCCAGGGTTTCCGCGGCAAGAAAGCGCACGGAAGGATCGTCATCGACGATCAGTACCCTCGGCGCGGGCATCGGCCGTGACGCCGTCACCGACACGTCTCCCCGCGATGCAGGCACTCGTCTCTCATCCGTTCCTCCGGGACCCTCTTCGGGCGAGGAGGAGCGTTCTTGACCCTAAAGTAAAAGAAACAGCAAACTTGACTGACGATCACCAGAGTCCTGAGACGGCAGCGAACACCGGGCCACAACTGGTCGGGGCGGACGGATTCGAACCGCCGACATCCTGCTCCCAAAGCAGGTGCGCTACCAGGCTGCGCTACGCCCCGATCGTGCTGCAGCGGACAGGATACCCGCTTTTCCGGGAGGGTCGAATGCGGGATCGGGAATCAGCGGTCGCGGCGCTCCCAGTCGAAAGGAACCTCGTTGATGAGCGGATCCCAAGTGTCCTCGTCGGGGTCGCTCGCGTCGTAGGGCTGATCCTTGTGGACGAGGACCAGGGACTCGCCGGGGTCGATGCCCTTGAAACCGAACCACACGCCGGCGGGGATGCGGACCTTGAGGGGGGCGTGCACGCCGAGGAAGAACTCGTTCAGCTGGGCATGGGTCTTCGAGCCCTCGCGCTCATCGTAGACGCCGAGGCGGATCATCCCGGAGACGCAGACGAGGGTGTCCGTGCAGCGGGCATGCCGGTGCCAGGCCTTGATCGCCCCCGGGTAGACCGTGGTCAGGATCACCTGGCCGGGCTCGCGGAAGAGCTCGAGCAAGCGGCCCCGCTCATCGATATGGGGTTGAACCTCCTGGACCTCGACACCCTCGATCATGCGTCCTCCGCGCGCTGAACCCGCCTACCCTGGCCGCCCACTGATCGTGTCCTTCCGTGCAGGAAGCGGAGCTTCCCTCGGTCAGCACACCCAGCGGATGCCGTAGTATGCCCCAAACGACGTCACTTCGTCGGGCGAAGTGACCTTGGGATCGCAGCAGCTCGCATCGCAATGACGGTATCGGCGGACGCTGGCCTCGACTGGGCGGAAATGGCAAGAGACGCGTAGACTGGCGCCTGCCTCGGGGACAGATCAGGGTCTTGATTCTGCGAGGCAAGGAGCGGCCCCCATGGATATCGCGCTTTGCGGCCTGCCCCGTTCGGGCAAGTCGACTCTCTGGACGATTCTGACCGGCATCGAGGTCCCGCAAGGATCCCGTGCGGAAACCCGGCGCGGCGTGGTCAAGGTGCCCGATCCGCGCCTGGATGCTCTCACGGTTCTCTTTCAGCCAAAGAAGCGTACGCCCGCCACGGTAACCTACCTGGATCTCGCCCCCGTGGAGACGGGTGGCGGCGGAAGGGCCGAGAATCCCGTACTCGGCGACCTGCGGGCGGCGGACGCGCTGCTGGTGGTCCTGCGCGTCTGGGATGACCCCTCGGATCCGCATCCTGAGGGGTCCATCGACCCCGCACGGGACTTGGACTCGCTCGAGACCGAGTTCCTGCTCGCGGACATGGAGGTCGCACACAAGCGCATCGAGCGCCTCAACGCATCGATCAAGAAGACCAATCGAGACGAGGAGAAGAAGGAGCGAGAGCTGCTGACCAGGGTCCTGAGCTGGCTCGAGGAGGAGAAGGCCCTCCGCGAGGCGCCCTTCCGGGAAGATGAGCTGAAGTCCCTGCGAGGATTCGCCTTCCTGACGCTCAAGCCGCTGCTCGTCGCCGCGAATCTACCGGAGGAGCGCACGGAGGACCTTGAGGCATCTGCCGGTGCTTTCGGGCTCGAAGGACTCGAGGATCGCGCCCAGTTCGAGTTTGTTGCGCTTTCCGCGCGCATCGAGGAAGAGATCTCGGGGCTTCCGCCCGAGGACGCCCAGGCGTTCCGTGAGGACATGGGCATCACCGAGCCGGCTCTTGACCGCTTGATTCGCGCAAGCTACCGCCTCCTCGGGCTGATCTCCTTTTTCACCGTGGGCGAAGACGAGTGCCGTGCCTGGACGATCAAGGCCGGAACCCCCGCACGCCAGGCTGCGGGCGCCATCCACTCGGACCTCGAGCGAGGCTTCATTCGCGCGGAGACCGTCGAGTGGGACAAGCTCCTCGAGGTAGGCTCGATGGCTGCCGCGCGGGAGAAGGCGTTTCTGAGACTCGAGGGCAAGGATTACATCGTGAAAGATGGGGAGATCCTTCACATCCGCCATTCGGGATAGTCAGGCCCTGCGGGGCCACCGTTCGGATGGGCCGCAGCCGGTGCCGTGTCTAGGCCAAGGCGGTGCTCAGTCCTTCGAGGAGTTCCTCAGCCTCGCCGGGAAGCAAGGTGCGGGGATCCAGCACCACGCGGCGCTCGATCGTGCGTACGATGACCGGCGGGTCGGCTTCGCGCAGGCGGCGGGTGATCTGCTCTTCTCCCAGGGACGAGCTGGAGAACGCGACGAGCCAGGTCGGGAGCTCCTCCTCCGGTGCCGCGCCACCCCCGACGCGGGACGAACCGGACAAGAGCTCCACACTGAGTTCGGGGAAACGCTCACGGATCTTCGCCGCAAGCGACTCGGCCTGTTCGCGAAGCAACGCGCCGTCCATCTCGAGCATGCGCGCTGCGGGCAACTCGGGAACGGCCTTGTTGCGCATCCACGCCTGGCAGGTCGTCGCGAGGGCGGCCAGCGTCATCTTGTCCGGCCGCAGGGCTCGCGTCAGCGGGTTCTTCGCGCAACGAGCCACGAGCTCTGCGTCACCAACGATCACGCCCGCCTGGGGCCCGCCCAGCATCTTGTCCCCTGAGAAACACACGAGATCGGCTCCCGCAGCGAGAAGCTCCTCGACCGAAGGCTCCGAGTCGGGCCCCGCCGAGTCCCGGAAGAGCCGGCCGCAGCCCTGATCCGCGACGACGGGAACACCGCGTGCGTGTCCGATCGTCGCCAGCTCCTCGAAGGGAACCTCCGCGGTGAACCCGATGACCCGGTAGTTGCTGGGCCAGACCTTGAGGACCATCCCGGTGTCCGCACCGATCGCGGCCTCGTAGTCGCGAGCGTGGGTCCGGTTCGTGGTGCCCACCTCGTGCAGGCTCGCACCGGAGCGGGAGAGGATCTCGGGGATCCGGAAGGACCCGCCGATTTCGATCAGTTCGCCGCGTGAGATCACGACCTCCTTGCCCAGGGCGAGCGTATTCAGCACGAGCAGGATGGCGGCGGCGTTGTTGTTCACGACCAGCGCGGCCTTGCCCGGGAAAATCAACCCAAGCAGGTCGGCGACGTGCTTCGATCGCTGGCCGCGCTTTCCCGGTCCAAGGTCGTATTCGAGGGTCGAGTAGGACCCGGCAACGGCGGCGGTTGCACGAACAGCCTCCGGTGAGAGCGGGGCACGACCCAGGTTGGTGTGAATCACGACCCCCGTGGCATTGATCACTCGGAGCGGGCGTGGCGCCGCGAGGGCTGCAAAGCGACGCCCGCAACTCGCAACGATCTCCTCGGCACTCGGCGGAGCGGAACCCTTCGCCACGGCCGAGCGGGCACCCTCCACTTCCTCGCGCAATACGGTCACGACGACCTTGCGGGACCACTCGTTGAGGATCTTCTCGAGCGTGGGGTCCGCCAGAAGCCGGTCCACGGAAGGCAAGCTCGCGCGCGGGTCCATCGAGGTGTCCTCCTCCTGCAGGATGGCGTTCTCAAAGAGAGGTGCGGAACATTCTCCCACGACCGCCACGGTTCACAAACGCCTTTCCCCGTTCGGACACCCTCGATCGCCGCCCCGTTCAGCGTTCTGGACCGAAGCGTCACGAAGGTGCCGGACCCCCGCGGGGAGCAACACCCCTGCGAAGCGGGCTGGCTTTCGACCGTCCGCGACCTCAACTTAGGCCCAGGCTCCATCGGTGGGGCCTGGGCGGCCAGCGCCCCTCTGGAACAGGACACCACATGGCAGACTCACTCTTCAAACCGACCGAGACAACGGCCGACCTGGACCAGTTGGCCAAGAACTTCAAGAGGATCGCCATCGAATGGGAGATGTTCCTCTCCGGCGCGAGCAAGTGGCCTCCGCACCAGTTGCAGGCGGTGATCGAAGCGACCATCCGCTACTTCACGAAGAATTCGCCCCAGCGAACCGCAGACCGGTTCCGCTTCAACACGCTGGTCCATCGCTACAAGACCAACAGCGAGCGCTGGCGCCGGCGATTGCGCAAACTCGAAGAGACAGGATCGATACGCGTGAGGGGGACGCGGGGGCCCCGGTCCAGCGAGCGCGCGGCCGAGGACCCCAACCAGCCCCACCTGCTCCTCCGGACCCGTCTCAGGGACGGAAGCGCCTCGACCGACCAGCTGAGGGATCTCTACCTCACCTACAGGCAAGCCCGCAGGGCCAAGGGCCAGTCCGTCTCGAAGCTGGCCTTCCGCAGCTTCGCCGAGAAGGTGGGCCATCGCGTCGACGACGCCCGCGAGCAGTCCCGGGGACGCAAGCTCGAGTTGCGTGTGGACGAGGTCGGTGGCAAGGTGAGGATTGCCGTACGAGCCGTGGGGGAGGAGAGTTCCTAGCCACCTCATGACGCTCTTGCCGAAGACCCGGAAGGCCAGGAGACACCATGCGTAGAGCTGCCCGAATGCTGATGATCGCCGCGCTCGCGGTCACCGTCTGTATCCCTGCTGCTGAGGCCCGCTGGGGAAAGAAGAAACGCGCCTCCAAGTCCGAGGCAGGCTCAGCCGCCAACTTCGCGTTGCAAAGTGCGATCGTCGGCCAGATCGAAGAGGTCAAGCTCGCCATGGTCTGGATCGAGGAGAATCCGGCCTCCGCAGAAGCATGGCAACACCTCGGGACCGTCCTCGCAGGTGTCGGCGCCTATGAAGATGCCATCGAAGCCTTGAGCCGGTCGACCGCCATCGCTCCGGAGGATCCGTCCACCTGGACCGATCTCGGGGCCGCCTATCTGCGTTCGAAACGGTACAAGGACGGCATCAAGGCGTTGCATACCGCACTCAAGATCGAGCCCTTCTTCGCGAAAGCACACTACAACCTGGGAATCGCTTATCTCAAGCTCGGCAAGCAGGAGAAGGCCCTCGATGCCTTCGAATCCGCGCTGACGATCGACCCCGATCTTGGCGACCCGAAGCTCAACCCCGGAGCCGTGAACAACCCGGCTCTCGACCTGGTGAAGCTCCGGGTCTACATGAACACCACGGGTGCCGCTCCGGCCATCTTCACGAAGTGAGGGCTGGCCGTCCCTCAACCGGGCTCTCGTCACGGCGTGAGAGCTGGCCGTCCCTCGACCGGGCCCTCG
>JANTFM010000258.1 GCA_024763475.1 Acidobacteriota bacterium
TCTCCCGCGGCGACCTCAGTGCTGCCCAAGGACGCCTCGAGCTTGAACGTGCCGACGGCGCCGGTGAAGTCCGCAGGGCGTCCTTCTTCGGGGAGCGGCAGGACCTCGAGAGACTTCGCAGGCACGAAACGCGCAACCCGGTCGACACGAGGCTCGAAGAAGAAAGAGCGCCGGTCTCGTTGCTTGCTCTGGACGCCGAAGGTGAAGACGACCGAGGGGATTTCGATCTTGCCAAGGCGCGTCGGAACGAGGATGCGCCGGAAGAGCACATACTCGGTTCCGGGATTGCCATCCTTGTCTTTGAAGGTCTTCGCTGTGCTCTCCGGGTTGAGCTTTTCGTCCGTGACGAGGAAGCCGGGGATCTGCTCGAGTTGCTGGGGGTCATAGCCCCGGACATTCACCTGGGAGCGAAGGATGTACTCGAGGACGAGAGACTCGCCGAGGTAGACCTTCTTGCGGCTGAGCCGGGCCCGAATGGAGAGGCCTCCGTCGTCCGGCCCACTTTTTCCGGGAGCGCTGCTCGCGAGGATCTTTATCTGCACCGGCTTCGTGTGGTAGGTCTTCTTCTTCGTCTGAATCGTGAAGGCCGGCAGCTGCGTCGTGCCGGCTTCTGTCGCGAGGTACTCGATCTGAAAGGTCTTCGTGGCGCTCATGACGCCGTTGATCCAGGAGACCTGCTGGCTCGAGGAGAAGGAGCCGAGGGGCTTGAGCTTATCGGCCTTGGGTGCGCGGCTCACGATCTCCGCGCTGCTCGATTCCGACCCGCTGGTGGAGATGGTGACTTGAAGGGACTCCCCCTGGCGGACGGTGCGTGGCTGGACGCTGACCTGCATGTCGAAACGATCACTCTGCGCGAGGAGAGGCAGACACAGCAGAAGGCAAAGCGCCCCCAGGATCCAGCGTCGACTGCGGGTCCCTACCATTCCTTTTCTCTCTTCCGGTCCTTACCGGCCTGCTGGCGCAGGGCTCGGCGGAGGGCCTGTTTCTCACCTTGTTGCAACTGATCGAGGAGACGCTCGACCATCTCCTTGTTGGTGTCGTCCTGATCCTTCTGCTCGCCGGACTGGGCTGGTTGTTGCTGCTGGTCCTGGGCTTCGTCGGATTGTTGGCTTTCCTGGTCTTGTTCCTGCTGCGGCTTCTGTTGATCCTGATCTTGCGCTTTGTTCTGCTGCTGGTCTTGGTCCTGCTCCTGGTCCTGTTCTTGATTCTGTTCCTGATTCTGTTTCTGTTGTTGTTGGTCTTCGTTCTTTTCTTGTTGCTGCTGCTGATTCTGTTGTTTCTGCTGCTGCTGGTCCTGAGAGTCCTTCTTGTCGTTTTTCTTGTCGTCGCTGCTCTGCTGTTGCTGCTGCTGTTGTTGCAGAGCCTTCAGTGCGAGCTCGAGATTGCGCTGTGCTTCCTCGTCTGTAGGGTCGACGAGCAGGGCTTCCACGAAGTCCTTGGCGGCGTTCTCTGCCTGCTTGTTCCCGAGGGCAAGCACACCCCGGTTGAACCAGGCATCGCGCAGAAGCGTGCCGTCGGCGAGCTGTGTCGATCGGCTCCATGCCTGGTCGGCCTCCTCGGGTTTGTCTCCCTGCGCCAGCGCGAGCCCGAGGTTGTAGAGCACCCGGGGATCATCGGGTGCCAGTGCCTGCGCCTCCGTGTAGTGTTCCAGCGCCGCCTCCGGGTCCTCACGCTCCAGTGCGGAATTCCCCGCGCGGTTCTCGCGAAAGAGGGACTGTGCCGGGTCCATGCCGCTGGCCAGGAGCAGCAGCAGAGTGAGCGCCGCCAGGTACAGGACGCGTTGGTATCGTGTCTTGCTCAAGATCGTTTCCTCCGGTTCACGAGGCCGGCCTCGACGAGCGCGAGCAGGAAGGCCGCCAGGAGCGGCCAGCGGTAGCGGTCCGCCTTGCGCGCCGTGAGAGCTTCCGCCAGCTCATCACGCTCGAGCTTCGCCAACGAGTCGATCAGGGATTCGAGCTCCTGGCCGAAGCCGGTCGCGCGGATGTACGCGCCGCCGGTCGCTTCGGCCACCTGCGCGAGGGAACTCTCGGCGAGCCGACTCGTCACGACCTTCCCCGCGCGGTCCTTCATGTATCCGGTCACCTCGCCCGATTCATCGCGCAGGGGAATGGGGGCTCCGGAACTCGTTCCGAGGCCAATCGAATAGATCCGGATGCCGGCCTCGCGCGCCTGGGCGGCTGCGGCCATGGCACCCGATTCCTGGTCCTCGCCGTCCGAGAGCAGGACCAGGACGCGTCGCGCCGAGCCCCGGGACTCGAACATGTCCTGGGCGGTCCTGATGGCAGCGCCGAGATCTGTTCCCTGGTCGGGAAAGATCGATGGATCTGCGGCATCGAGGTAGAGTTCCAGGGAGCCTCGGTCGAGAGTGAGCGGGCAGAGCGTACCGGTGCTGCCGGCGAAACCGACGAGGCCGATGCGGTCGGAGGAAAGACGGCGCCCCATCTCCCGCGCCACGGCGCGCGCCACGGTCAGCCGGCTTGGCGCGAGGTCTTCAGCCAGCATCGAACGCGAGAGATCGAGCGCGAGGATCAGGTCGAGGCCGCGGGCGTGAAGCTCCTCCTCGAGATCTCCCCACTGTGGCCGGGCCAGCGCCAGGAAGACGGCGGCTGTTGCTGCGAGCAGCAGCAGGGCCCTCACGAGCGGTCGCCTGCTCGGCCGCGTCAGGTCGATGCGTTTCGCAGACTCCCGGTGGGCGAGGCGGGACCAGAGCGTCCTGCGGCGCAGGAAAAGGAGACGCAGGATGATGGCGAGCAGGGGGACGGTGGCTAGTCCCCAGAGCCAGGTCGGATCGTGGAAGCTCATGGGAGCCTCCGGAGGAAGAAACTCGCCAGCAGCTCCAGCAGGAAGGCGATTCCCGCGGCCAGCAGCAGGCCCTCGAAGCGATCCGACCAGGCCACATGAATCTCGCTGACGATCTCTGTGGTCTCGAGCGAGTCGATCGTGGCGAAGATCTCTTTGAGGCTTTCGTTGCTGTCGGCGCGGTAGTACTGGCCTTCGGTCAGCCGTGCCACTTCCTTCAACGTATCCTCGTCGATCTCCACCGGGAAGGAGACGATGCGCTGGCGGCCGAAGGCGTCCTCGCGAGGTATGCGAGCCATGCCGTGGGTGCCGACACCAATCGTGTAGATCCGGATGCCGCGATCCGCAGCCAGTTCTGCCGCGGTCAGCGGGGCAATCGGTCCCGCGTTGTTGACGCCATCGGTGACGAGGATGACCACGCGGCTTTTCGCATCCGAGACGCGCAGCCGGTTCACCGCCGCGGCGAGCCCGAGGCCGATCGCCGTGCCGTCTTCCTCCCGGCGGGCAAAGTCGATCGAGTCCAGCTGCGCGAGAACGGCCCCGTGGTCGAGGGTCAGCGGGCTGGCGGTATAGGCTTCTCCGGCGAAGGGTATCAGGCCCATGCGGTCGCTGGGGCGGGAGAGGACGAACTCACGTACGGTGCGCTTGGCGACTTTGAAACGGTCTGGCGTCAGGTCAAGGGCTCGCATCGAGCCGGAACGGTCGAGGACGATGACGATATCGACGCCGAAGGTCGTAATCTCTTCGGAGCGAATGCCGGACTGGGGACGCGCGAGCGCAAGCGCCGCGAGGATGAAGAAGGCGATCCGCAGGATGCGAGGCAGGTGGCGCAGACGCACGCGCCATGTCGCCGGAAGAGTGCCGAGTGTTCCCAGGTCAGAGTAGATCACCGCCGGCGGATGCTGACGTGTGCGCCACCAGATCCAGAGGAGCGGCAGCAACGCCAGCAGCAGCAGCAGTGCCCAGGGGCTGGCCAGCCGCGTCATGATGTCCTCGCATCGTGGCCCGCGTCACCCGAATCGCCCGCGCCACCTGAGCTGTCCGCGTCACCCGAATCGCCCGCGCCACCCGAGCTGCGCGCGTCACCTGGGTTGCTCGCGCCAGCTGAGCTGTCCGCGTCACCCGCGTCACCCGCGTCGCCTGCGCCACCTGAGCTGTCCGCGTCACCCGCGTCACCCGCGTCGCCTGCGCCACCTGAGCTGCGCGCGTCGCCTGCGCCACCTGAGCTGCTCGCATCGCCGCCCGTCTTCTCGCTGATTTCGATGACGAGTTGACGGAACTCTTCGGCACTATCGCTCAGCGCGTGAAGGGCAGGGCGGTCCTCGGCGAACTTGACCATGTCGAGCCGGAAAAGCCACTCCGAAAGCCAGCGGACGCGTTGACCTGCGAAGTCTGCACGGCGGAGAAGCTCGACACACTCTGTGGAGGTTCGCTCGAGGAGCGGAACCCCTGCGACCTCGCCGAGGTATCCCTTGCCGATCTCGGCGAGGCGCACGCTGAAAGGCTTGATGAGCTTGCGCTCGAGAAGTCCCTCGGCGAGCAGCGCCTCGAGGGCATCGAGGGCGCGCACCGAGGCCGGGGCCTTGGGCGGCTCCGGTGTGCGGGGCGCCTTCCGGCCCGCAACGCGATGGCTGAAGCGGCGGAAAAGCCACCAGGCCAACGCAGCGAGAAGGGCCAGCGCGAGAGCGATGAGCGTGAGCGAAAGGACCTCGGGTCCGATGTCTGCGGGAGGACGAAGCGTAGACTCCTCATCGGCCTCCGAGCCATTGCGGGGCACGACGGCCAGCGTCTTGGGTGCGCTCCTGGCGACCGGCGTACCCGAAGCATCCGTGAACGTGACGGGTGGAAGACTGACTTCGCCGAGGGTTGTGACGAGCACCTCGAGGCAGTCCCGTCCTTCCGCGCGCGGATCCTCGAGAACCAGTCGCCGTACGCGAGGCTGGGCATCTGCGGCGCGCAACGAGCTCGGAGAGAGGACGGCCTTCCTTGGCCGCAGATCCTTGGGCCAGTTCACGGCGAGAGCCAGGGTCTCTCCCGGGTGCACCTGGCCGCCGTCTTCGAGTGGCTTGCTACCGTCCGCCGTCACGACAAAGAGCGGCTCGAGCGTGAGTTCGGGTAGCTCCATCGCTTCGTCACCTGCCAGCGCCATCGAGGCCGCGATCAGGGTAAGCAACAGAAGGATGAGCAGGTTCTTCACTGGCGGATCCTGGCCGCTCGCTCGCGGAAGTAGCGCAGGAGGGGGCGCTCATAGGATTGCGTGACGTCGATCGTCACCCGCTTCACGCCGGCCCGCGCCAGGAGGTCCCGGACCTGTTCTCGCTGCTGCTCCCGCCTTGCGGCGGCCAGGCGGCGGACTTTGGAGGAAGCCGTGTCAATCAGGCGCCTTTCGCCGGTTTCCGCGTCTTCAAAGAGCACGGGGCCAGCTGCGCGGAAGAGGTCTTCTGCAGGATCGATGATCTCGAAAACGGTGAGATCGTGCCGGCGCGCCACGAGCTTGAGTTCGCGCTCGAAGTCCTTGCCGATCAGGTCCGAGACGAGGAAGACGACCGCGCTCTTGCGCTGGACGCGCAAGAGATAAGAGAGCACGCCGGCGAGATCCGTCCCCCGCCTCTGGGCGGACGATGTGAGGATCTCGCGTACGACCCGCAAGACGTGGGTCGTACCGCTGCGTGGAGGCAGGTATTGGTCGATTTCTTCCGAAAAGCGGATAAGACCGACGCGGTCCCGGTTGCCGACCGCAGCAAAGGCCAGGAGAGCTGAAAGCTCCGCCACGATATCCTGCTTGAGTCGGCGCCCGGTGCCAAAGGCCGTAGAGCCGGAGACATCTGCGAGGAGCATCACGGTCAGCTCTCGCTCCTCGGCGAAGACCTTGACAAAGAGAGGCTGGTCCGGCCGGGACGAGCGGGAGCTGACGTTCCAGTCGATCGTGCGGACGTCGTTGCCCGGCTGGTACTCGCGCACCTCGACGAACTCCATCCCCCTGCCGCGGAAGGCCGAGTTGTAGGTCCCTGCGAGGTTTTCGGTGACGATGCGGCGCGTGCGAATCCCGATCCGCCGCACGCGCCGGATAAGTTCGGGGTCCGCAACGACGGGAATGCTCACGGAACCTCGATGGCGTCGAAGAGCCGCCG